>JACPMV010000010.1 GCA_016185845.1 Candidatus Woesearchaeota archaeon
CTGGCTCTGAAGAGTATCCCTCCAATCTTTTTTGAAGTTCCCTCTCATTAACGGGCCCAAAATCATAACCCGGCTCAAACTGATTCTTCATAAGCGAGCTTGTGGTTGGCCTTATATTCTTTAAATCATAGCTGCACCCCCCGTCTCCCATGTCGCTGCCGTCTGGGAATGCTCCTATCTCTGGCACTGATACATAAGGGTTTTTAAAATATTTTGTTCCGGGAACATCAGGAATTCCTGTATAATAGTCAACACCCTCAACACCAACAAGGTCTTCCCACTTGGCTTTTGCTTTATTAAGGTCTTCTGCGCAGTTTGGCGCCAAATGAAGGTCTTTTCTCGTTCCTTTACCATATTCTACATATTCATCTGTAAGGCCCCCAAATGCATGCCCGAATTCATGGAGCAGAAGCCTGCCTGAATACTCAGCTGCATAATCAGTGCCTCGTATTGCAGCAAACCCCAATGAAACATATGCTCTTCCACCCTTGCTTCCTGATGTCGGGAAAAATGCATATGCCCTGTAAGTATTTCTTGACACAACAACAACAGTGTCCCTTTCGCACGTCTTTACAAACCTTTCAATATCCTCATTAACAGGCTCCCCATCATCCCAATACTGATAATCGGGAGCAAGCACCATCCAGAAATTGAACTTGTCCTTGTTTTCCCTGAATGGAGATACACTCAGCATGCCATTGTATTTTTCCTCATAATCCACAAGATAGACCAAAAGCTGCCTGAAAAGCTTATAATCATCAAAGCCGTCTCCGACAAATACAATATCATGTTTGTCAGCTGGATTCCCTTTTATGGAAAATTCCCTGCACGCAGATTCTGCAACGCATTTATGGGCTGTTGTGTCGCATGCTCTTTCTTCTCCACAGTCTGCTTTGGCGCAGCATTCATATTCCAGGCATTCATGGTTGGCTGCATAGCCGCATTCGCATTCCACAGGAGCGCATTTTGAATTCTCGCATTTTTGGTCAGAGGAGCATTCAGAATCATCCTTGCATCCAGGAACAAATTCAGCTTTTACTGTCTTTGACCTGTCCATTGTTATCTTGCAGACTGGTGTTTCTGATGCAAGCTCATTTGGCATTTCTTCATTTTCATCAGACAGCTCTTCATTTTCACTTCCTTCTGTGTCAGGAGCCCATGCATACCTCGTGAAGAATTGCCCTCTCCTTGCCTGTGCAGCTTCTTGGCCAGATTCGCATGCGCCGCCCCATCTAAAAAACAGCCATCCATTTTCAGGAATTGCCTTTAGCTCAACTTCTTTGCCAACTTCATATTCAGCAGTGCATCCTGTTGAGATGTCCGCATCGCTTGTGGCAGCTCCTGTTGTGTCAGGTGACCATGCGTATCTCATAAAGAATCGTCCTCTGCGCGCCTGAGCAGCCTGTTGCTCCTTTACAACGCAGCTTAATTTATTGTCATCAGTTGAGATTTTTCCCGAGCCTTTTATTTCAGCAGTCAGATATGCAACTGGATTTTCGTAAGGCCTGAATTTTTTCTGAAATTTGATCTGCTGACCGGTTTCCGGATTAGTTGCCCTGTATGTTAACCAGAAAAAACTTACCTCACCTTTATATGCCTCTATTGGACCATCTCCTCCATCATCTCCAAATTTCTCCAAAATTATTTTTTTCTTGGGCTTGTACGGCTCAAATTCCCATTTTTTCCAATCAGTGTCCTCTATTGGCAAAACCTTCCATGTGCCTTGAGAAGTGCCAAATGCCCATGTTTTGTCTGCTTTTATCTCTAATATTCTGGTTGTTTCAGATTTAAACAATATCTCTGTGGTATGAATCCCCCACCTGCCTATCAAGCTTAATTCTGAAAATGCCTCATCTTCTGCTTTAGGATTATAGGGAGCCGGAACAAATCTTACCCATACTTGCGCAGATTCGGCAGTTTCTGGAGGCTCTGCATTATACACTGCCCATAGATATCTTGCACCGTAGCTTGTATCTTCTATCGGTCCGTCAGCAGTTCCATCAACTCCGTCAGGCCAGCCGTGGAATATAAGTTTTTTACTGAATTTTTCATTTTTGATTCCCCATCTTGCCCAGTCATCTTCTGTGATTGAGGCTGCTTCCCATGTTCCCTCATGACCCCCATAATCATAGGTGCCATCATCATGCAGGTTCATCTGCGTAAGTGTAGGGGATGCAAACTTGGAGCCGCCTTTTTTGTAATAGTGGGTTTCTTGGTAAACCTTCCAGCCTCCGACAGAAGCCTCGTCTATTGGGCCTTTTGGTTCGACCTTCGCCTTTTTTGGATCATTCTTAATTATTGAATCGTTTTTCTTATCAGAAATGTTTAGCTTAGGCAATTCAAGGATTTTTTGGACAATTTTTTCATTGCTTTCATTAAATGAAATGTTATACGTGCCTATCCTTTCAAATCCAGGTCCTATTAGAGGATTTTCAAATCCCGGACCAATCTCCGGTTTTAGGAATCCAGGGCCCTCTTTTGGCGCATCCCAGCTTTCATCAATTTTCGGAGCAACATAGCCGGGTCCTGTTGTGGGTGGTTTATAACTTTCATCAGACGTTGGTGATTTGTAAGAATCGTCGCTTGTGGGGGATTTATAGTCATTATCGGATGTTGGCGAAATATAACTGCCATCACTTGTTACAAAACCAGTAATATTATTGTTTGTAAACAAGCCAAATATTAGAATTATTAGAAGGGCAGGCAATGAATAATTAATAATTAATTCTTCGAATTTATTAACCATTTTAGTATTAAAATTAATGCCCGAACTTCATCCATATAGTGCCTGCATTCTGCACCTGCGGCGGCTCAACATGGTAAATAACCCAGATGAAGTCAACATATCCTTTGCTTTCTTCTACGGGACCGTCTGCAACAGCGTTGTTCCACTTGTCTAGCGCAACTTTTCTTGTGGGACCATAAGGATTAACTCCCCACCTAGTCCAGTCCTCGCTTGTGGTTTCAGTCACACTCCATGCCCCTTGAGAGTCTCCAAAGCGCCATGTTCCGTCTTTTAAGAGTTCCAAGTTTCTTGTTACAGGAACAGCAGCAGAGCCACCGCCTCCAATGTCGTAAAATATTCGCTCAGAAAAAATTCTCCAGCTTCCTACGAAAGCAGGATCTGCATCGGCAATGCTGACTTTGGTTTCAGCCTTAAGCTCTTCAGTATCTCCCCTAATGTTTTTAGTTATCTCAAAGGAATCAAGCATTGTCTGAATAGTGCCTAAATAATCAGAATAAGAGCTTTCTGTAGAAACAAATGACCACACATAAGCCAAGTCATTCTTAATAGTCCATGCCTGCATGAATTTTAAGTTGGATGCTGTGAAAACCACTTTATGGGCTGGATTATTAGACAAAACTGTTGAGCCGGATTCGATAATTTTTATATCAGGAAATGTCTGCTTTAAACCATCAATGGATATATCGTTATAGTCTTCTAATGTTAGGTATTGTCCTGATAAGTCATTCATCGTCAAGCCAAGATTTTCCTGAACAGCATCAGATACATCAGTTTTTGGCGACACAAATGCAATAATAAGATCTTCAGTTTCTTTCTGCTCCCAATCAGAAGGATATTTGATTTTAACACCATAATCAGCGTTCTCATAAGTCAGGAAATTGCTTGGAGTTGTTTTTGCAGATTCAGATTGCTTTATCTTTGGTGGCAATTCGGTTTCTGTGGATTGCGTTGCACAGCCAATTATCAAAACCAAGAGAATCAGCATAACTCCAGAGATTCTTTTTGACAAATTATCCCCTTTTTTAGAATTCCCTGAAGTGCCTATTTAAATACATTTCGCTATTTTTTAGGCGTATTTAGCATAGCTATTCCAAATATCCCATCATAAATCCTTCTTCCGTGCTGCTTATCTCGTCGTTTTCAAGCTCCTGCTCTATTGCAGCTTCATTGTAAAAGTCAAAGTCTTCTGAGTACTCGTCCAAAAATTTTTGCCTTAGTTTCATTTTTATCGCCTCTTTCTTTATTATTTTCTTTTCATTGCAATTCCGCTGAACTGCGCGTCAAAGCTCCTTAGCTGCCTTGCGCTTCTTATCGTAACTTCCTTCATCTGCTGGAAAAACAAGTCTTCCACAAATTCATTGCTTAGCTCCATTTTACATCACCTTTGTTTTATTTCTTTTTTAATACGCGCCGCGGCTGGGATTTTCACCCAGAAAGGGCTAGCTAGTCTTCCTGAGATTTGAACCCTGTGACTTGTGAGCGAGTTCGCAACGAGCTCACTCGCATGTCACTGCTCTTGCGAGCAGGTGAGTATCAAACACCCGGACTACCAGGTTGTCCTACCGCGGCATAAATCTTATATACTAGTTAAGTATCTCAGTTATTGAGTATCAAACACCGGAATTCCAGATTATCTTACCGCTTTTTTCTTTTTTTATTTTATTTCCAGCCATCAATTCCCATTTTCTGCATGAAATCTCTGGCTAGTATAGGCTCTGGAATTCTTCCATTTCCTTCTGATACTGGATTATAGCATCCATAGCACACTTCAAACCATGGCTTTATTGTCGTTCCGCATATTGTGCATCTCATTTTCTCACCTTTTAATTTGAAAAGCAGGAAGGGGGTGAAAGGCATTGCTGCCTTTTTTCCTGCATAAACTAAGATGGAAGAATTACTTTAAATACTTCACACCCACAAATGTCCAGTGTCCAGTGGTTATCTGCAATATTGAAAATAATCAGTTTATATAGGAAAATAATATTTGACTAGGAAAATTTTATAAAGAACATTAAGTTATCACGAAGTAGAGATTTTATGAATCAAACACAACAAGTTGGATATGTTGGGCATGTATCAAGAAGAGATATTGAAGGTCTAGTGTCTGCAATACAACGAGCAGAAATAGAGTTTTTTATAAGAAAATTTGGAAGAGAAATAGGAATCACAAGGGAAACACATTCCGGTGGACAAGTTAGATACAGATTAAGGGATTCTGACAATGCGCCAGGCATGTGGATTTCGCAAGAGAGAGCACACGAAATTGTTGCTAATGAGGGTTTAACCAGAATGGATGCTTATTTCTATCGTTCGACAAGACAGTTTTACTCAAACTTTTGAAAAAATTAATATAAACCCAAAAATTATTCTTTTTTTATGAAATGCACCCACTTAATTGTCTCAGGCAGGGTCCAGGGAGTTTTCTTTAGGGCAAAGGTTAAGGATAAAGCTATGGAATTAGGGTTAAACGGCTACGCAAAAAACCTGGAAAATGGCGATGTTGAGGTTATTGCAGAAGGGGATGAAGACAAAATAAATGAATTAATCAGATTCATTAAAAACAATCCTGGCCATTCAAAAGTCGAAAACATTAAAATATCCGATAAAATGGCAGAAAACTTTAAAACGTTTGAAATAATCCATTAGAAAAATGAAAAGAGAGCATATTTTTGGTATTTTTCTGGCTGCAGCATTATTCATGATATCATGTGCGCAGCAGGCTCCTGTAGCCGATGACAATAATCTTATCAGAAATGCCGATATGATAAAGACTGGGAATAATGGAAGCGGAATTGAGATACGAACTTCCGAAATCAATTATGGCCCTGCAGCAGGATATCTCGCGCAGCCCAAAGAGCCCGGAAATTACCCGGGAATTGTCATGATTCATGAATGGATTGGATTGAATGATTATGTAAGGGAAATGGCAAGGCAGCTTGCAGCAGAAGGCTATGTCGTATTGGCTGTTGACCTGTATGAGGGAAAAGTTGCTAAAGATTCAACTGAAGCGCGCGCATTATCGACAGGCGTCAGGAATAATATTCCGACTGCAGTTTCAAATATGAAGTCTGCCGTTGCATACCTGAAAACCCTCGATAATGTTGACGGCAGCAAGATAGCCTCAATGGGGTGGTGCTTTGGCGGCGCGATGTCACTGCAGTTAGCCCTGAATCAGGAACTGGCGGCGACTGTAATTTATTATGGAAATCTTGAAACGAACACATCAAAATTATCTTTCATTGAATGGCCCGTTCTCGGTATTTTTGGCGAGGCAGACACTTCAATTCCTGCAGCAACTGTAAGGCAGTTTGATGCTGCGCTTGATGAGCTGGGCATTGAAAACGAAATTTATATCTATCCCAATGTCGGCCACGCATTCGCAAACCCGTCAGGAATGAATTACGCTGCTGAAGAAACTAAAGATGCGTGGAAGAAGACGGTTGAGTTTTTAGGTAGGAGTCTGAAGAACAATTAAATCTGCTAATAATAGTTAAATTTTTATTACAACAAGCTATTTCTTGAGTTTATGGGATTGCTAAACCATTTGTTCGGAAACAGAACTGACTTAGCCAGAGAAATAAATTTTGATGCCCAGAAGAGATTAAGCTTATGGTCAGAGCACCTTGCTAATTATCCAAAAAGAGAAGCACTTGCTAAATTTTTTTCATACGCAAATGTCGATAATGCCCTAAATAACCTGGCAAAACTCGATGATGTGCTTGCAGAAATAGGATCTCTTGTTTCTAATGATTTGGTAAGCATTGGAGATGAGGAGAAAACTCAAGATGAAATACTACAAGATATTGAAAGGATAATTACATCAAGAGGTGGTTATGCAGTCTCACATTTGACCAGCATAGTGGCTAGGCAGGCAGCCATTTTTAATATTCTGAAAAAATTATACCAGCTGCTTAAAGTTGAACTCCACGCCATAAGAGCAGCTCGAAAAAATCCTAATAGAACTTTCTTATTAAATCTTTTTAAACTTATTTTTCATGAAGAGGCGTCTATCAATAATATGTTTATGGAAGAATGTTACTCAAAATATGGTAAAGCTACATGGGAAGATTTAGACAGATTAATCAAGGCTACCATCTTGGAAGAAAAACTGACAGAGGATATGCAATCGGCAGAGGAAACATTTGTCAGGATGGCCGTTAAGGAAATAGGGTCTGGGACACGGCGTAACTATAGGAGATTAGCAGAAGATGTCTATTACGATTTGCTGGAGATTATAGGTACTCCGTTTAGAACGCCTGAAGATTTTGATAGGGGATTGAAAGAATTGGAAAGATTGGTTTTGGACGATAATACTCTTCGAAAACTTATTTTAAAAAACAAAAGAAAGCTTAAATTAACTGATGAACAGGTTGAATGGATGATAAAGGCATTTAGGAAATCATACGAATCAGGCCATTTTGAAGAACTTGATGCGGAATTTGGAACCTAATCAAAAATCAGTCAGTTTCTTCTCGGCATTGCTCTTTATTATCGTTGTATTTCCTTCATTGCCGCCTTCTGTCTTCTCGATTATTATGAACTTGTTTTTTTCCAGCCTGTCAATCTTCCTCTGGAATGACTTGTAGGCAAGGTTGCCGCCCTTGCCTTGGTAAACTTTGAACAAATCCCCTATCTTCTTCCCGGAATTTTGCCTTACCAAATCCAGGATCATCTGCTCATCGCTGGCAAGCTCGCTGGGATTTTTTACAGTGAATTCGCTGGCTTTGTCCAGGGCCTGCTTGGCATGCTCCAATAATATCTTTCTTGAGGACTTATTTTCAGCTATGATTCCTGCTTCTTTCATTAAGTGTATGCCTATCCTTATGTCCTGCAGCTCAGCCGCCTTGTTGGCTATAATCTCTAAGGTTTCATTTTCCATAACATTGGGATGAAAAGCATACTCTGCCCTCTGCCGCAAAATTCCTTTTGTTTCCTCAAGGCTGTAAGGCCTGAACTCAATCACTTCAGGAGTCAGCCTTGACTTGATCCTGTCGTCCAGCTCCACAAGCCAGTTTTTGTAATTTGTTATAAGTATTATTGTCTTCCTGTAGATTTCCTCCAAAATCATGTACATCAAGTCCAAATCCTCAAGCTTGTCCGCCTCGTCAAATATAAATACGACAGATTTCTTGTTCAAAGCCTGCTTTATCAGCTTAAAAAGGTCTTCTGTCTTCTTGTTCTGTATGAACTTGAAGTCCATGTCCTCGCAGATTTCAGCGACAATCTTGAAGGTGGTGTTGCGCTGCCAGCAGTTTATATAGACCGGAATTATGTCTTCGGACTCTTCCTCCAGCTCTTCCATGACTTTCTTCAATGCGACAGTCTTGCCGACTCCGGGCTTGCCGTAGATAAACACGTTTTTCCCGTTTTTCTGCTCGAACAGCGGCTTTATGCAGCCCGCGATTATCCTCTGCTCCTTTTCCCTGTAAGGCACCAGCTTGGGCGTGAAAGAAAAATCTAAAGCCACGTCATTCTTGAATAAAGTTTCATCGCTCCTTAAGATATCCTTGAACAGGCCGCCCATTTTATTTGCTATGCTTTGCCGATACTTTATATAGTTTTTGTCAGTTTTTCGCCCTTTCCCATTCCTTATAGAAATACTTTCTGAACGAATCTGCGATTTCTTTGGAAGATATGACTACTCCTACCGGCGAGGGCTCGAAAGTTGATACGAAGATATGGTTTTGGGAGATAACTATTCCCGGCGGGCAATTCCCAATGTATTTCACATCAAAATTTTTGAATTTGGAATAAGGCTCTGAGTTGAAAACATTTTTTTGCGGCATGTCTGCTATTAGTTTAACATGAAGCTTCTTTTGCTCTCTCTTGTGCTGGTACTGTGCAAAGAACAATTTTACGTGTTTTGATTCTTCCTCACGAGATGTTTGGGCAAAAGCAATATAATCCTCGCCTTGCTTTAAGCTCTCGAGCATAAAGCTGAAAGCGTTAATAATTCCCTTCCATCCCAGATAAACCTGCGCCTCCTGTTTGTTTTCTGAAAGCTTTTGCTTTAGTTTAAGCTCGGGGATTAATTTTTTTATTTGCTCTTTTTGTTTATTTAGCTCATTCGCCTTTTCGTCAACATAATTCAACAATGATTCAGGAGACGAAGCCTGGTAATATTTTGTCTTTGACTTAATCATGGAAGAAACAAGCCCTTTTTCCATCAATCTAGACATTACCCCGTATATTTTTGAAGAAGAGACCTTTGCATGGTCCATTATAGGGCCTGTGGTGGAAGAGCCCAGTTCCAAAAGAGTCAGGTATACTTTGACTTCTGATTTATTCAGGCCTGTCTGCTGCAGTATTTCTGTATTCATTTACTACCTCCTATAGGAGTAGGTTATATTTAAATATATGGGACTACTTTCTGGTGGATAAAATGGCAGAAAAATTTATTGCTGGAATACAATATATCACTACGATAGTAGCTGCTGGCGAGAATGGCAGATTAGATGCTCTAGAGAAAGCGCTTCCAGGCTTTGAACAACTGGGCGTAGATGCAGATATTAGGAGTTCAACTCCTTTAAGTGTTACTTTAGAAGTTTATGTTAATTTAGCATCAAGATCTAGGAGATTCAGTCCACCTCCAATAACTAAGCAAACTGCTGAAGCGTACCATAGTTTAATTCAAACGGTCAGGGAATGTGGTTATGATAATATTGAGGAGATTAGAGATGGTAGGACTGGGCTAGGGGAAATAAGTGACGAAACTCCGTTATTTGAAGTAGTTGATTCTAATAATCATTAATACAAAATGCAAACACAAAAATTTAACCAAATCGGCCCGATAAATTTGCCCCACGAATGGCAAAAAGGAATTGTAAAAAATTGCACGCATAGATTATTTGAATTCCCAAAAGAAAGGTATTTGATTGTTGAAGTAGGGAATGTCGCTGCCGATAAAAGCCCGTTAGTCAGGATCCAATCAGCCTGCGCTTTGGGGGATTTATTCGAGTCAAAATGGTGCGACTGCGCTTTGCAGTGGAAGGAAGCCAAGCGCCTGATGTTTGATGAGCCCGCAGGATTATTGATTCATGCATTCGATCAGCACGGAAAAGGAGTTGGATTGCACAATCATTACAAAGTATATGCAGAAGGCCAGAAAAGAAATCAGGAATTGCTGACCGAGACATTTGATTTTCTCGGACTGAATTATGAAAACAGAAATTATGATGATGTTGCGGAAATCTTGAAATTTTACAATCTGTCAAAAATCAGATTATTGACAAACGACCCTGAAAGAATAAAATTTTTTGAAAATAATGGTTTCAAAGTTGAAAGGGTTCCTTTGCAGCCTCCTGTTGACGAGTATAACAAAGAAGAATTAAGGATAAAGAAAGAGAAATTCGGGCATTTGCTGGATTTTAAACCCTAAACCCGCACCTGCCGCAGAACTTGTCATTTATTCTCATTGCATTTCCGCACTTCCTGCAGCGCCTGTAATGCTGCAGATTCTGAGTTTGATGATGAGAAATCTCTTTGTGATGTGTGGTTTCTTCTTCTTTATTTCTAATCAGGCTTAAGAGCAGTTTGGCAACCCCTACCCCCATAAACAGTATCCCGGCATAAAAAAACAGGTACAAGTCTTCATTGTTTATCTTCCACGATGCGACGGAAACGAAAATTCCTATTATCAGATACACCAAGCCGTGTATTTTGGCCATTATTTTTCCTCTTTTTTTCCGATAATCTTTTTTCCAATATACTTCTGCAAAACCTTAGGGACTTTTATCGTGCCGTCTTTCTGCTGGAAATTTTCAATTATGGCTCTCAAAGCCCTTGATGTTGCTACAGCAGTGCTGTTCAAGGTATGGGCATATTCCTTTTCTTCTCCTTTCCTGTATTTAATATTAAGTCTTGTTGCCTGATATGATGTGCAGTTTGAGCACGAAACAACTTCCCTGTACAAATTCTCTCTCGGAAACCATGCCTCTATGTCGTATTTCTTTGCAGCAACAATTCCAATGTCTCCTGTGCAGATATTGACAACTCTATAAGGGATTTCCAGTTTCTGAAAAATTTCCTCTGCGTTCTTCAATAATTCTTCGTGGAATTTCCAGGAATCTTCAGGCCTGCAGAATATGAACTGCTCCACCTTGTTGAAATGATGCACTCGAAAAATTCCTCTTGTGTCAATGCTGTGGCTTCCAAGCTCTTTCCTGAAGCAGGGGGAATATCCCACAAATTTCAGGGGCAGCTGCTTTTCCTCCAGATTTTCATTCATGAGCATTGCAGCAATCGGATGCTCTGAAGTTGCAATTAATAACAAATCTTCTCCCTCGACTTTATACATCATTGTATCAAAAGCTTCCAATTCAGTTACGCCTTCATACGGCTCTCTTCTCAGCATCAAAGGCGGCTCTACCAAAGTGTATCCTTCTTTTGATAAAGAATCAACAGCAAAATTGACTAGCGCCATTTCCAGCCTTGCAATATCTCCAAATAAATAATAGAAGCCATGCCCGGAAACTTCAGCAGCTTTCTCGAAATTTGCCAGTCCAAGCTCCTGCAATAACTCGCCGTGAGGCTTCAGCTCAAAGTCAAATTTCGGCTTTTTGCCCCATTCTTTTATTACTACATTGCCATTTGCGTCTTTTCCAACAGGAACTGATTCATGCAGAATATTCGGCAATCTCATCAGATAATAATCAATTTTTTCTTTTAATTCGGCAAGCTTCTCATCACTATCTTTTATTTTGTCTGGAAGCTCTTTGGCTTCCTTCACTTTTTCCTTGAAATCCAGCCCCTGCTTCCTTAATTTGTTTATTTCCTCTGTTATTGTGTTCCTGCCTTGCCTTAATGCCTGGTTTTCCTGCAGTGACTTTCTGTATTCAGAATCCTTCTTCAGCAGGTCATCTACCCATTCCAGCTTTTCTTTATCGTTTCTTTTCTCTAAATCCTTCTTTACAATGTCGGGATTTTCACGGATAAATTTTATATCTAGCATAAATAGAAATCAAACTAGGAATGTATAAAAAGGTTTCTAACGCAAAGTATATAAGGGAGTTGTTTCAGAAATACACTAAAAGGAAGGTGTTTCAAAATATCAATTGACACTGCAGTTTCCACCGAATATGTTATCCCTCATCAGGGCAATCCTTCTTCTTTGCGCCAATACCTGAAAGGCCTTTACGATTATAACAGCATGGCTGATGATAAGAGAAGAGAAATCTGGATTGCAAGAGACATGGTTGGGCCATTAAACCAAGAGCACAGAGAGCAGCTAAAATCATGTTTAGATTCCAATGTTGACATAGTTTTTGCACAGGTAAGACAGCGCATAGGGTATCGTAACAGCAGTAAGGCGCAACTGAAGCAGGACTCATTATTTTATGAGGTGTTTGGGCTCTACAAAGAGATAGGATTGGTGTCCAAAGCCCAGCTGAGGTCTCCCCCAGATATAATCTCAGACGCCTCGAATTGGATAGCAATTCACATGGCGAGCATATATCTGACAGCTGCTTCTTTACTGGAGCTTGAGGAGCAAAGAAGGTCATATGAATTTACAGAAGCAGCCTAAACCACCAATCTTATCTTCTCTCCGTCCTGCAGCGCGCGCATAAGCCTGCTTCCGATGTTATTCTTCTTCTTAATCTTGATCATGCCCGTCTTGCCTGCCTTTGCGCTTAATATGAATTCATCTCCGGCATATAAATCAACATCCTTATTCTGCATGTCCAGCCCGAGCTCTATCATGAGGTTATTTTTCTTGTGGTTTATCTCAAACGGAATTTCTCTTTGTTCCTTTGCTGTTCCTTTGATATTTATTTGATTATTTGCATCTGGTTTAATATCGCCGTGTTTTTCGTCAATGCTTTTGACATCAATCCCGATGCCTAATCTCTCTTCCAGTTTCTTTATATTCGTGCCCTGCTTTCCTATTATCCTTGCAATGTCGCTTTCAGGCACATAGACAACGCACTTGTTGTCGGAAACCATCTCAACCTCAACATTTCTGGAATATTTCTGGAATTCTGAAATTATTGTAGTTTCCGCAAGCTTGTGCGCGCCTGTCCTCCCCCTGCTTTCCTGCACCGGAATCACAACAGTCTGCTCGCCGTAGGAATAAATTTCATACTCCAGCTTGCCTGTCTCGAACTCGTTTATGACAACAACAGGCCTTGCCAGATCAGCTTCTGTCATTCCTGAAGGCACTTTGACAGTCATCTTCAATTCAAGGACTTTATTCACAAAGCCGTTCTTGATGAATATTACAGTATCAATGACCTGGGGAATAACTCCCATTTCAACTCTTCCAATAAACCTTTGTATGGCATCAACAGGACTGGTTGCATGGACAACTCCTACCATTCCCACTCCTGCCAGCCTCAGGTCAGCAAACAGCTTGAAATCATCTGTGTTTCTCATTTCGTCAAATATTGTGTAATCAGGACGCGAGAGCAATAAAATGTCATGTATCTCCTGGGAATCACCATAAGATATTGCATATTGAGTTATTCTTTCAGGCAAAATCAGATCTCTTGGAGCTTCAACTGTCTTTACAATCTTGTCCTGCGCAGCATAATACTCTGCCAATGCCTGCGCAAAAGTTGTCTTGCCCATTCCGGGAGCTCCCGCAATCAAGACTCCTTCTGCCTGTTTTGCTACCCTGTCCATTAATTTCTCGCTTAGCTTATAATCCTCCAAGCTTAATTTCTTTACAGGGCGGACAGCTGTTATCTCCCACCCATCAGAGAATGGCGGCTTTGTAATCACAATCCTGAAGCTGCCCAGCTGCACAATGGTTGAGCCTGGCCTTTCAATCTCTATGAATCCGTCTTTTCTCAGCTTTGCATCCTCAATGATTTCCCTGGACATTTCCTGTATCTCTTCCTGCTTCAGTAGGGCTTTTCTCAGTTCCTTAAATTCCCAATTGCCAGGCATTCCCTTTTTTGCATAAGGGGGCACATTTTCCCTCAAATGCACGCTCATAGTTGTTTCATCAAAGAATCTCTCAAGCTTTAGTTTTCTAAGCCCTTTTTCAGGCCTTCTGTAATAGATCGCCTTCATTCCTTTTGCCAGGGCAACCTCGCTTTGGACTTTATCTGAGGTAATCAAAGTAGCATCTTCATCATAAGCAAGTTGCCTTATCAAAGCATCAATTTCGCCTAAAGAGGCATGCCTTATCTCAGCTGCCTTTGGCCTTACGCCCTTAAAGGAAAGCTCAAAGCCTTTATCGGTAGAAATCTTCTTCATCCTCTTTATCTCATCTAAGCCAAGAAACCCAATGGCTTTGCCCATATTGGCCTGATGCTCAAGCTCTGCAATAACTGCCTCGTGTATTATAATTTCTTTTGCCTTGATATGGCCATTTCTCAGCTTGTCTGACAACAGGCCTTCTATTATTACAGAAGTATCTGGCACAATCCTGTCTATATTTTCTGTCTTGGTTTGTTCCATCATGATTGAAAATACTAATTTCTATATAAAACTTTGGTTTTTATTAAATTTCAATATAGAAAAATATTTAAAAATGATTAAATTTAATTATTTACAATAAAGAAAATATATTTAAACTCCTTTTCTTCCCTTAAACAGCCACATCACAACTGCAATAAAAGCAATAGTCCCTGTCAGAAGCATCACTATAATCGACTCTGAGCTTAAGCCTTCGAGCTTGTTCAGGCTCAAAACCAGCCTTTGCAGCAGGCCGGCATCAGTCAATTGGATTGAGAATGCCCTATTCGCATTATACTGCTTCTTCAGGCCATCGCCGTAATCTGCATTTATTCTATAACTGTTTTTACCGTATCTCAGCTGGCTTCCCTCAATGTTCAGGACAAACTTTTTGCTGTCAGAAAGCTCTTCAATATGCCATTTCTTGTCAATATCGTTCTGCGCAAAGCTGACAAAAACATTTTTCGGGTTTGACTTTGATTTTTTTGCAATAGTAAATGCAACAGTAAAATTTTTGCTGTAAGAGGCATTTTCAGGAAACTTCAGCTCTTCAATCTCAATCTTCGGCTCGTCATTTATGGAGTATCTAACATAATTGGCTTTTGAAACAACCTTGTTGTTTAATGTTACCGGAATCTCATTTGCCCCGGCTTTCAGTGCACTTATCTCAAAACTGAAATTCTTCGACTGGGAAATGCCGATATTTTCAGTGATGCATCTGCTTTCAAAGCAGACATTCACATCATACAAAAATATGTTTCCTGTGTTTTTTGCAGCACAGTTTATATCTCCCGATTCATACTCATAATACTCTTCCTTGTCAGCGCTGCATTCCAGCAGCACATTTCCGGAATATGCTTTCCGCAGCTCTTCCTTGAGCAGATTAGCGGCCTGCTGCACTTCCTCAAATGAAACATGCTGTTCCTTTGCGCTTGATGCGAAACTCGTCTCTGATGTTATATTGCTTACCGTGCTTACGGCAGCAGGGAATGTGTAGGAATACCTGCTGTCAAGCTGGCCCTCGACCTTTAAAATCCAGAATACTTTCTTTCTTTCCTTCGGCAAAAGCAGTATGCTCTTGAATTCGCTGTCTATTATTTTGACTTCTTTTGGCTTAATCAGATAAAGCTCTGTCGCGTAATAATAATCTCCTGTGTTCTCAACAGCTGCTTCAATCAGGTTGTAGGAATCAAATCCAACAGATTTTTTTAATGCCGATGCCTCAAGCTTAACAGGAGCTTTTGCATAGCCTTCATGGCTTATTAAATTGGTTTTGATGTCCAGCTTGTTTGTATTAAGATCGGCATTCCTGCCAAGCCATTGGTAATAAGTGGATGCCTCATCAGAATCAACGGAATCCTTGAACTTTATATGGGCTGGGTCTATCCATCCGTATTCGCCATAGGTCACATCAAATGGGATCCAGCCATAGTCTGGAAAATAAACTTCAGCCCAGCCGTGAGGCCCCCAGTTCTCAGGAAACAAGGGGGAATTTGTATAAGATATTCCCGAGACAAATCTTGCAGGAATTCCGACAGCCCTCAGCATTGCAACAAACAATGACGTCAATTCGTCGCATACCCCCTGCCTGTTCTGCAGAACCCATGATGCCTTTTGGCTGACCTCTGCTGTCAGGGTGCTTAAGTCATACTTTATGTTGTTTTTTGTCCATTCCGCAATTTTAAACACAACAGCATACAGATCGTCTTCTCCTTCCGCCAATTCAGAAGCAGCCCTTACAATAGCCTCGTCATTGGAATCTATTGTTTTGCTTGGCTTTGTATAATCTAAAACCTCATTCGGCAGTTTCTCAATAGGGAACCTTATTTTTTCCCTGACTTGGGTTATTGCGTTTTTCGTCCTTACCTCAGCAGAATACCTGAAATCAATCCTTCCATCAGGCCTTTTCCACCTGAAGACTGCAGTATTTCCGCTTATGTCGGCTTCAGGCGAAGCTGAAAAGTTAATAATTTCCTGGTTTTCAAACTCTTTCGGGAAGAATGTCAGGTTTATCGTTGCTGTGTCTATATATCCGCTTGGAGAAGTTTTTTTTACATCGGCATAAGCTGAAATGTCTATGCTTGTGGTTACATACTCGCTGTTATGGTGCCATTGGGCAAAAGCAGAGGGAATAAGAATGAAAAATAAGAATAACAGCATAATCCTCTTCATTTTGTCAAAATTGTATTATTTGTTTATAAGTTTTATTATAATGTTATTTGTATACTGGAAAAAATCCAGCCATGGCGAGACGAGGCAGGAATTGCAAAGTCCTAAAAAATCCAGAGGATTTTTGGGAACTTGAAAATTTTTAATTTTCAAGTGAATGCCGAGTAGGGCAAATGTGAATGAAACGAGCATTTGACCGTCGAAGCCATGTCTGGCTGGATTTTTCCGTTGGGCGAAAATTGACTGGAGAGGAAATTTCAGCTACGAAGTCCTGAAATTTCCTTTCGGAATAGGCTTTTCACAAAGAAAAGCCGTGTTTGAGCCCATTTATAATTTTATAAAAACCCTAATGACTAATAATTTAATTCAACAAACCAACAACTTTTATAAAGCCATTAGTAATCTTTTCCACTTATGCCGAGGTCGCATAGCCTGGTATTGCGGTGATACATTTAGCGCACTAAATTAACCGTATGATTGCTAAAGGCTTGTGCCTTTCATCAGTGTACAAAAATCCACTGTCCGAAAGGACTCGGGGGTTCAAATCCTCCCCTCGGCGTATTTTATTTTAAAATGGCAAATATTTTTATTTTTCATGGTACTGGAGGTTATCCAGAAGAAAACTGGTTTCCGTGGCTTAAACAAAAATTAGAAAACTTAAATTGTAAAGTAATTATTCCACAATTTCCCACACCTGAAAATCAATCATTGGAAAATTGGCTAAAGATTTTAAGCAATTATCAGAAATTCTATAATCAAGACACAATATTAATTGGTCACAGCTTGGGTAGGGCTTTTTTGCTTCGTGTTATTGAAAACTACGACGCTAAAATAAAATCTTCATTTTTGGTTGGAACGCCGATTGGAATTCTTCCAATCAAAAACTATGAAAGCGACAAGCTTTTTTTGGGTGAATTTTCGTTTGATTGGAAGAAAATCAAAAATAACTGCAAGAAGTTTTTTATATACCATTCAGATAACGACCCCTATGTGTCTTTAGGAAATGGCAAGGAGCTTGCAAAGAATTTAG
Organism: Candidatus Woesearchaeota archaeon; assembly: GCA_016185845.1. GTDB lineage: Archaea > Nanobdellota > Nanobdellia > Woesearchaeales > GW2011-AR4. The sequence continues at coordinate 17,346 of JACPMV010000010.1, forward strand.
TGGCAAAATTAATATGTATACCAAATGCAGGCCACTTCAATAAGCGTGCAGGCTACACAGCTTTTGAAAAATTATTCGAAGATATAAAAAAAGAACTTTAACAAAAATGCCAATAGCATCCGATCTTGAAAGGGGAAATTACTTCATCTACAATGGGGAGCCTGTCAGGATCATAAGGAGGGAATTGGTGGCTTACGGAACCCATTCGCACACAAAATTAAAGTTTTACATTCAGGGGCTGAGGGAAAAGGGGGAGAGAAGCGTCACATTCCAGCATTCTGATAGGGTTGAAAAGATAGATATAATAAGAAAGCAGGGCCAGGTAATATCAAAATCAAGCAGCAAAGTGCAGCTCATGGACATGCTCACTTACGAAACCCTTAACGCAAATCTTCCGCCTGAATTGGACGAAATAAAAGAAGGCGATGATGTAACTTTTGTTGAATTGAACGGAGCTATTGAGATACTGGACAAGAGATAGATTTTTAACCTTGATTTGCTTCTTCTAACCCATGTCCAAAAAAATTTCATTGAAGCAGTTCCTGATGAAGTCAGGAAAATTTGACAGGGCGCATGACTGCGAGAAGGCAATAAGGGAAGGGGATGTAACAGTAGACAAAAAGACAGTCACAAATCCTAATTATTTCTTCAGCCCAAAGTCATTGGTCAGGATCGGGGGCGAAAATATAAGGAAAGTGCACAGGCTTTATTTCCTGATGAACAAGCCTGCCGGTTACCTATCCCAGAAAGCAGAGAATGAGAAAACAATTTATGATTTAATAAGCAGTTTAAATATCCCAAATGAGCATAAAAAATCCTTGTTTGCAGTAGGAAGGCTGGACAAGGAAACTGAAGGACTGATGATAATAACAAATGACGGGCAATTATCTGATATGATAATGCAGCCTTCCATGGAGATAATGAAAAAATATCATGCTGTTCTTGAAAAGCCTATTACAGCCAATAACCTAAAACTGCTTGAAAAAGGCGCAATAATAGAGATTGACGATTCCAAATACAAGACAACCAAGTGCAGGATAAAGAAAGTAAAGGAAAATGAAGTATATATTTCAATAACCGAGGGCAAGAAAAGGCAGATAAGAAAGATGTTCGAGTCAGTCGGAAATAAGGTAGTTTATCTGAACAGGGTTTCTATTGGCGGATTGTCCTTGGGGAAGTTAAAAGTCGGGGAGATAAAACCCATCACAAGAGAAGAGATAATGGAAAAATTGGAATATTAATCTTCTGCACCTTCCGGATACCATGTTACATTGTACTCTTTTGTTATCAAGAATGTATCATAGTCTAGTATTTCATTGGAATAATGTTCTTTAATACTATCTAGTATAGATTTTAGGTCTTGGATATTTTCTACTACTAATTCAATTGCCAAATCATATTTTCCTAAGGTTACTGTTGCGAATGTTGCATTATTATGATTTGAAAAAAAATTGATTAATTTATTTACAGAATCATTGTTCCTTAGCTTAAAATTAATCTGAAAATGCTGCATTTTAAATTTATCAAAATTTAATGCTAATGTATGTGTGCCTAAGATCTTCTTCTCTTTCAATTTTTTAATTCTGTGAATTACAGTTCCAGAATCTACTTTCAATTTTTGTGCCAATGAAAGTACATGAATTCTAGAGTTGTTAGCCATTTCCTTTATTATAAACTTATCAATATCATCAATTTTTGTTTCTCTCAATGTTTTCGGGTATTGGGTATGTAATCTCCTCTTGGATTGATAAAAGAATTTCAAATTAAATCTGTGAACAGAAACTAAAGTGTGTATTTCCTGTTCCAAAATATAATCACCATAAAGTTTTCTGAATTCAATTAGAAAATTATCTAAATCATAAATAGACTTTGAAATTAGCAGAAAAGCTAAATCATAAGGACCTTCGAAAGTCCCAAACCATGCCGTTTTAGCATCTTTGTTTATGAAACTAATTATTTCATTATCTATTTTTGGTGTAGTTTTGTGAAATTTGTAAAATAACTTGTAATAAAATTTGTTTAGATTAGAGGTATATAATGTTGTAACGAATCCTTTAATATATTCATTTTTGACCAGTCTTTTCAGTCTGAAGTTCACGGTTTCCTTAGAAGCCCTCACATTTTTCGCCAATGTAGAAATGGATAGCCTTGAATTTAAATCAAGTTCGTATAATATCTTCCTATCAAGCAAATCCAATTCTTGGCTCATTTTATTGCTAATAATTGAATTTTATATATAAATTTTTCTATTTTAAGTAGAAAATTGATAAATAAATTAATAATATACTGAGTCCCAACTAAATAGGGGTAAAAAATGTCCTATCTCGAAGAATTAGTTAAAAAACCAATTGAAATATTTGATAGATATTATGACAGAGAACAATCTTTAGAAGTTGATATAGGGAATTTCAAAGGCAGAATAATGCATGGAAGAAGCCCTAATGATTTATTCGACGCATACAATCCAGATTCCGAGAGATTAGCAACATTAAGAGAAGTTGCTCAAGCCAGAACTATGGCTTATAAGTATTTGTTGGACAATGTTCCAAGCATAAGAAATTTAATGCAGGATATACTGCTTTATGGTACTATTGACAACGCATTAGTTAAGGCAGCCAGAGATGATTTACTAAACGTTATTGACGAAAATCCTTTAATATTTAATGTATGGAAAGTAAGATTAACAACTTCAACAAGCATGGTAAGAGCTAGAGATCCATCTGGTGATGAATACATATTTTTCTGCGATGATAATCCATTTGAAGATAATTCAAGGCTTGCTGGCGCATTACAAGGCAGAATGTCTGACGGAGGAATAGAATTTGATTCTTCCGCATTGGCCAAATTGATTAGAGAATCTTACGCCAGAGTGCTTTATAAAGACTACATTAATGTAAGGGGTGGTAATTTCAATGGGCAAGAATGGCTTAGACATCCTGTTTTTAGAGCAGCATTTGATAATCCTCTATTATTCGCGAACTATATTTTAGCAATGCAAGTCCTAAACCTTGCAGATTTTTATAACCAAGGATTGCATTCCGGTTGGCTTCCTAGAGAAATGCAAGGGGGTTTTGGGAGATTTATCGCTTTAGGTTATAAGGGAGAAGCGTTCTATCCTCCAAATAATTCTACTCTTGGCCATTCTGGATTAGTTGTGCCAAAATCTTTTTGATTTTTTCAGCAACGTTTATAAAGCGTATTCTATTCTCAAAAACCATAGCGGGATAGGGCAGCCAGGAGTGCCCGATGATTCTACTGACCTAGTAGAAACGGAAGGCTCATATGGTGCACATCTTGTGTCCTTGGTCACCCATTTTAGCCAAAAGCTAAGTGTTGAGGTCGGAGGTTCAAATTGAACAAATGTTCATGAATGTCCTCCTCCCGCTATTTTATTTTCTAAATATCGTAATTTATCTTTAAACATATATTTTCCAGTAGCACTGGACAAAAAACCACTGGACATTCGTGCGCGTGAAATATATAAACTAGAATTTCTACACAATTTTAAAAAATAAAGAAAAATGGCCGAGTCTGGCCAACGCTGGACTCAAAACCAGTAAGTATTTTCCCAAGTACAAGTAACTTAGTTGAGCACATATATAAAAC
>JACPMV010000022.1 GCA_016185845.1 Candidatus Woesearchaeota archaeon
TCTGTCTTTATGGAAATTATATATACCTTGCATGCCAATGAGCAGATTAATGAACGAAAACTATCCAAGGTTTGGATTGAAGAAACAATTAAATCACCGGATGAAATAAGGCATAAAGGGCATAAGCACTATGCAACAAAGAAACTGAATGGAAATACGCTAAGGGTAGTGTATGTAAAAGAAAACTATATAAAGGTAATAACCTCTTATTTTATAAAATGAAAATAAAATATGACTCAGATGCGGATGCCATGTACCTCACTCTAAAAAGAGATAAAGTGGCGAGTACAAAGGAGATAGATGAAAATACTATACTTGATTTTGATAAGAATGGCGAGGTTATAGGGGTTGAGATATTGTTTGTGAAAGAGAGAAATCCAAATATCTTGAAAGAATTACAGATTGAGAATCTTATTTCTGTTTAAATTTAATTATTTTCCTTATTGAAATTAAATAAAAATAGGATATTTTTTAATATATTCTATATTGAAAATAATTTGATTAAGATAAAAATTCGCCAAACGAATGTTTGACGAACTTTACAATTTACTTTCAATTTTTTCCATATAGTAAAAAATCCCAATAAGCAAATCCAAAACTTTAAATATCGCGCTCCAATGCTTTTATCAAAGGGGTGCACATGCTCAGGCTAGGCATTTTAGCGTCAACAAGAGGAACAGATATGCAGGCCGTAATTGACGCTATAAGCTTAAAAAAGCTTAACGCAGTTATTTCTGCAGTAATCTCAAACAAGCAGGATGCTTATGCTCTGGAAAGGGCAAAAAATCATAAAATCAGGGCTGTTTTTATTGATACAAAAGCCAGGACAAGAGAAGAATACGACAAGGAAGTTTCAAAAATTCTGGATAAAAACAATGCTGACCTTATTTTATTGATAGGCTACATGCGCATCTTAAGCCCGTGGTTTGTAAAAAGATACAAAAACAGGATAATTAACATTCATCCGAGCCTGCTCCCAAAATATCCCGAAGAAAAAATAACAGGAGCAACTTTGCATTTCGTTGACGAGTCTGTAGATGGAGGCCCAATCATAATGCAAAAGGAAGTAAAAATAGAGCAAAATGAAACTCCTGACACCTTAAAGGCAAAAGTCCAGAAGGCAGAGCAGGAAATCATTGTGAAAGCCATAGATTTATACGAAAAGGGAATGATTAAAATAAAAGGGCATGAGGTTTTAATAAAATGAGGGAATATTTCATAGACCAGCCGGTGCAGTGGTATAAGGACAACAAGCTGATGATAGGGGTAGTACTTGTTGTGATAAGCTTCATACTCGGATTTTGGGGAAAAGTGCTCATAGTGTCGGAATTATACAGGCCTGTTGAGCTGATGACTGGCATCTCAGTTTACGCTTTCAGCTGGATTTTGCTGTTCCTTGGCGCATTTATAGTTGGGTGGCGTACTGTCAGAAGAATACGGCAGAGGATAAACCATCATGTAAAAAAGACATACCATCATGCAAAAAGCCTTCCGGGAAAAGGATATGACCATGCAAAAAGGCTGCACAGGAAAGGCTACAATCATGCAAAAAATCTGCACAGAAAAAGCATGGACAGAATATCCACGGCATCAAAAACAATTGCGGAAAAAATCAGGCAAAAATGATCAAAACGGCATTAATTTCAGTCTCTGATAAAAACGGAATAGTTGAATTTGCAAGGGGATTAGCCAAACTGGGAGTAAAAATAATTTCAACAGGCAACACCGCAATGCTGCTTGAAAAAAATAATATAAAAGCAGAGCATGTTTCTGAAATAACTAAATTTCCTGAGATGCTGGACGGAAGGGTCAAGTCAATCCACCCTAACATTTTTGCCGGAATTCTTGCGGACAGGAAAAACAAGAAGCACATGAATGAATTAAAAAAGCACAATATCGGCCTGATTGACCTGGTTGTTGTAAATTTTTATCCTTTTGAGGAAACAATAAGAAAAACAAACAAGACAAAGGAAATAATAGAAAATATCGACATTGGCGGCCCTTCTTTGGCGAGGGCGGCTGCAAAAAACCACCAGAATGCCCTTGTCGTTGTTGACCCTAAGGATTACGGCAGCGTCATTGACAAAATTAAAAATAAAAAAATCAGTAATGAATATAGGCAAATTCTTGCTGCAAAGGCATTCTCGCTGATAGCCCATTATGATTCATTGATAAGCTGGTATTTCAACGGCTTGGGAAAAAATGATTATCCGCAATTATTAAATTTAACATTCAGGAAGATACAGGATTTGAGGTATGGCGAGAACCCGCACCAGTCAGCCGCATTCTACAGGGATATTTTTACCGAGCAAGGGTTCGTTTCAACTGCAAGGCAATTGCACGGAAAGGAATTGTCGTACAACAACATTCTTGACATTGACGCGGCATTTGAGCTTGTTAAGGAATTTGAGAAGCCAAGCGCAGCTGTCATAAAACATACAAATCCAAGCGGAGCTGCGTCAGCTGAAAAAATAGAGGATGCTTACATTAAGGCCCATGAGGCAGACCCGAAATCCGCTTTTGGCTGCATTGTAGCTTTGAACAGGAACTGCAATGCTGAGATTGCAAAATACATGAAGCCGCTGTTTATTGAAGCTGTAATCTGCCCAAAATTTGAGAAAGGCGCTTTGGAAATTTTAAAAGAAAAGAAGAATTTGAGGCTATTGGAGACGGGCTCGATAAAAAAATTAAAGACAAGGTATGATTTGAGGAAAGTTACAGGCGGCTTATTGGCGCAGATAGAGCCCTATACAGAATTGAATGAAAAAAATCTTAAATTTGTAACTAAAAGAAAGCCGACAAGAGAGGAGATAAAATCACTGATTTTTGCATGGAAGGTCAACAAGCACGTAAAGTCAAATTCCGTTGTTTTTGTAAAAAATGATGTCACGGTCGGCATAGGCGCAGGCCAGATGTCAAGAGTCGATGCAGTAAATCTTGCCATAATGAAAAATAAGGACAAGATAAAAGGCTCGGTGATGTCATCAGACGCATTTTTTCCATTCAGGGACGGAGTTGACCAGGCGGCAAAAGCAGGAGTGACCGCAATAATCCAGCCCGGCGGCTCAATTCGGGACAAGGAAGTCATTCAGGCTGCAGATGAGCATGATATTGCTATGGTGTTTACAGGGATTAGATTGTTTAAGCATTAAAGAAATTTTGATAACTTAACAGTTACTATTTTTAACAATATTAGAGAAATATTTAAATAGAAATATGTTTCCCCATGCTTATGGCTGGATCTTTTTCAAGAGAGCGTAGGGATTTCTTAACCAAAAGTGTACTTGCTACAGCAGCACCTCTTGTTGGCGCTCAGGCAGCAGAAGCACAGGCAGTGAATTCTGGCAGCACAAGAGTTTATCGAAGCGGTGAAACCATTGATGACAGAGTGGCTAAAATCTCGGTAGCTGGTTGGGGAATAACATATGACTGGAACGAAACCCTTGATTATCTAGGAAGAACCGGCAGGAAAGTAGACGTTGTTTTTAAAGCCGAAAAAACTGTACCAGCTTTAGGTGATTTATTTGTTGGAGAAACTGCTTATAGGGACGGGAAAAGGTACGAAACATTTAGGGCGTTGCCAACTACAATTAACGATCGTGCATATGTTCACATTTTTGAGAGTGAAGGAGATAAGAATGATCCTTTTGACAACGCCAAAAATCGGATAGTAGCGGAAAGGGTTTATCCAGTTGCACTAGATTTTCATACTTCTGGTGATCCATTCCGAAGAACACTAGGGGGCCATACACCTAATCGAAATCATATAGCGATTTTTTCTGAAATTCCGCTTGATCAGGGTCTTCTTGGGAAAGTTTTGGAGTTGCATTCGCTATTTTCTGAATTGGGTTTTGCCCCCCCTATTTACATTGAAAATGCAACAGATCAAGGTATATTTCCTTCTTCAAGGAGTGATGGAATAAGAATTGCTTCTGCAGTAATGACATACGAAAAAGAAGGACTTGCAAAACTTTATGCGGAATTATCACGGCAATTGCCCGAGCAATTATTATGGAAGGATATAGATCCAAGGGCAAACACTAGATTAAGGGATATACACTCTAATTTGATGCAATCTGCCCAATTTGATAATAGTAAATATCAGGGTTTTGTCAATCCAGCCAATCGCATGACTGAAGAGCAGTGGAGAGACTATAAAGAAAAAGTTGCAGGAACCCCAACAGTGAAAATTTTTGATCTTGATAGTTATATCAAAGGGGATATAAACTTTAGAGTGGATTCTAGGTATCAATCAAACAGCATGTATTTTAGAGAAAGGGATTTGTTTGCGTCAGCAATGGCAGTTTTTAGATACTATCCAGAAGAATTCTTAGATAGATTTAGGAAAATGAATCCAACAGAGAGAGTTATGGTTTTCAATGTTGGCAATGCGGTATTAGATTATTTAGCATCATTTGCAGGTGAAGGGGTAAGAGATCAATTAAAACTAACTGGAGTACTACCCTACTATCATGTAATAAAACAAGAATTAAATAAACCCAACTAACTTTGATTATTTATTTCTCCAACCTTATCCTATAAATCCCGACACTTTCATAAACATCATCAGAGCTTATGATTTTATCCTCGCCGCAAAAAGAAGCGTGAAATGCATCAAAAACATTCAAGTTATATTTTTCTATATACAATGCAGCCCTCATGCAAACCGAGTAAGTTTCGCCATCAACGTCAATAATTTCAAAAATATGCGCAAATGTATTCATCGTGTTTACTTTAAATTTTTTGCACATAAGCGCCATTTCAATCATGACGGAAACCGAAGTCCTTATTTTACCTTTATTCTCTTTTAGTATATTTACGGCATTTTCCTTAAGCCAGTCAGTATCTTTTACTAAGGCAAGAATAAAGTCAGTATCGGCGAACATGCCCGGCACCGGAAAAAGCTTCCTTTTCAGCCTCGTCTCTTGCTATTTTCTTAAGCTCAGCTATTGTATATTTGTCAATTCCGGCTTCCCTGCCGATTTTTGTAAGTTCTGCAACAGGGTCTTTTGCTACCGGAACCAGCACAATCTCTTTTGGCGTGCCGATTACAGCAAACTTCTTTCCGTATTTATGCAGGAATTTTGTTCCCAAGACAATTCTCCCTCTTTCGTCAGCCAATGCAGTTTTCATCTTAATCACCTGTGGGAAAAATAGCTAATTTGCGGGTTTATAAATGTTTTGGTTATGGAAATCTTTATAATATAGAAAAATATTGGCCTATTGAGGTGGATTTTATGGCGCAGCCTGTAATAAACTATCTGGCAGTTTTGGCAGCGGCAGTTGCTTCTATTGTTTTGGGTTTTCTTTGGTACGGTCCGTTGTTTGGGAAAACATGGGCTCAATTGATGGGCTTTGACAAGAAGAAGATGGCAGAAGCCAAGAAAAAAGGCATGCCTCCGCAGACATGGGTAGTGATGGTTATAGGAACTTTGATTACCTCATACGTGCTTGCGCATTTTGTTGATTATCTTGATGCAGCAACTGTTGCAGGAGCTTTGCAGGCAGGATTCTGGCTCTGGCTCGGATTCATAGTGCCGGTGCAGCTTGGAATGGTGCTGTGGGAAGGAAAGCCGTGGAAATTATATTTCATTAATGTGGCTTATTACCTTGTGAATTTGTCTGTGATGGCGACAATACTTGTGCTGTGGGCTTAAGAAAATTTAAATTTTAGGTGTGTTCTGGGCAAGCCACTTATGCCACTCCCTAACAGGTATTTGAGCAACGACATAACCGCATGCCGGGCTGCCAAGATAGACATCAAATCCGTGATTCATTCCTTTTAGCTGTATAAATGACGCAGCCATCTGTCCACGCTGAGTGCCTCTTAAATAAGACTCTACTTCGCGTCTCCTGAAGAGGCCTATTCTTGTTTTGTCTGAATGATTGTAAGCCTGAAAGTCAGCATCAGGATAATTCAAGCCCTGTAAATGTGAGAACAGCAACATCTCAGCAACATTTGCTTGGCTGCCATCGCCCAGAATTTCAAAGAAATTGTAATTGGTATTGTGTCCTGGAAGAGAAGTAGCTGTTGGGTATTCTAAAATTACAAATCTTGCGACTTCTGTACTCGAATCTCTCCTGCCCCTAATCCTTAATTTTTGTGATTCATCTGGTGACAGAACTTGAACATACCCATTTAGTATTTTGCTGATATTGCCGGTGTCAAACGGATTATTTGGCTGATTCATAATATAAAGAACTACATCTCCATCCTCTATAGCATAGGCTACTGCATTGCCCCCCAAGATGTCTTTTCCACGCAACCTATGCGGACCAATAATTTGAGGCTCAGTATCTCGTTCCATCAGCAGAAATCTTGAATTGCCATTCATTCTTGCAGCCTGAACTTCCGAAGTTGTCAATAGCCACCGCTTTTGCAGGCTCTGGACAACAGGGGCATTTTCACTGCTTACAACCACAAGCCTTGACTCCAAATTATTTGCTGCCATAACCCTGGAATTCAAGCACCATTCTTAAATATTTCCCCAAAAACCAACCCTTATAAATATCTAAAATATTCCCTTTCTATGCTATCCGAAGAGCTTCAAAAAGAGATTTATTTTCCTTATTCTAAAGTCAGGGATATTCAGTCCAATATGATTTCTGATGTCTATAATTCAATAAATAACAAAAAGCACATAATAATGCACGCTCCAACAGGCATTGGCAAGACAATTTCCGCTTTGGCACCTGCGCTGTCATTTGCTATTAAAAATAATCTAACTATTTTTTTCCTGACATCAAGGCAAACCCAGCATAAGATTGTAGTGGATACTTTGAAACAAATAAAAGAAAAATTCAACATAAGCTTTGAAGTCGCTGACTTGATAGGTAAAAAAGGAATGTGCCTGCAGAATGAAGTAAAATCCATGGGAAACGGCTATTTTCATGAATTCTGCAAGTCGCTGAGGGACAAGGATGAATGTGAATTTTACCTGAAATCAAGGCAAAAGAACGGCACAGCAACTTTTGAGGCAAAGCTTGCTCTCGAAGTTCTTAACCAAAAAAGCCCATGCAATGTGCAGGAATTTATAGAAGCTGGAAAAAAGAATGCAATGTGCCCCTACGAGCTTGCCATGCTCAACGCTGTCAGGGCAAAAGTGATAATTGCAGATTATTATTATATGTTTAACCATACTATCAGGGAAGGTTTTCTCATGAAAATTAACAAGGATCTGAAAGATGTTATTCTGGTGGTTGACGAGGCCCACAACCTTCCGAGAAGGATAAGGGAATCTTTAAGCCAGGAGACTTCCAGCAGCATAATAGAATTCGCAAAAAAAGAAGCCATGCGGCTTGATTATAAGGAAACATTTGATAATCTTGAAATAATTGAAAATACATTATTTGAAATTTCCAGGGAGTTATTGGAGATGGAAGGGGTGATAAGCAAGAACGCATTTGTCGAAGCTGTAAATAAATACAGGAATTACGATGATATTGTTGCAGAGCTTATTTTTATCGGGGAAGATATAAGGGAGAAGCAGAAGAAAAGCTTTGTCCTGGGCGTTGCAAAATTTCTGGAGGCATGGCTGGGTTCTGACATAGGCTATGGAAGGATTCTGACCAAAGAAATTGCCGATAAAAAGCTTAAAATCAGCCTGTCTTACAGGTGCCTTGACCCTTCACTTGCTGCAAAAGAAGTGATTGAAAAAAGCTACTCAACAATTCTCATGTCAGGCACTCTGACTCCGACATCAATGTACAGGGATATTCTTGGCTTTAAGGATAACGCTGTTGAGAAAGAGTACAAGAGCCCTTTCCCTAAGAAAAACAGGTTAAACCTAATCATACCAAAAACAACCACAAAATTTGTTGAAAGAAGCACGAGGCAATATGCCGATATTGCGAAAGTCTGCGGGGATATTGTTAATTTAGTTGAGGGGAATGTTGCTATATTTTTCCCAAGCTATGATTTAATGCATAACATTAAGGAATTTATTTCCAAAGAAACCTCCAAGCCTACTTTTGCCGAAAAATCAGCAATGTCAAAGAATGAAAAAGAATCTTTATTGGCAAATTTCAGAAACAAGCAGAATGGCGCAATACTTTTAGGCACTTCAACAGGCTCTTTTGGAGAGGGCATTGACATGCCAGGAGTCTTGCAGGCTGTCATAATTGTCGGCCTGCCTTTGAACAAGCCGGACATTGAGGCTAGGCTATTGATAGAATATTATGACGACAAGTACGGCAAGGGCTTTGAGTACGGATATGTGCTGCCAGCAATAACAAAATGTCTGCAAAATGCGGGAAGATGCATACGTTCAGAGACCGATAAAGGCGCAATCATTTTCCTTGATGAAAGGTATGCATGGCAGAACTATTACCAGTGCTTTCCCGATGAATGGGATATGGAAGTTGAGATGGATTATTTGGGAGTGTTGAAGGAGTTTGTAGACAAAAAATAATTATTTTAACCTTACCCTATCCCATACAAAATGATTTATAATTGGATAAGATTCTACCAACCTTTCAATGGCCCTATGGTGCATTGATGGCAGTTGTTGTTCTAGATCAACTTCAAATTCTCTCATTAATGGTACTAAATCTTGTGGCAAGGGGCATACAGGACAAGGTGGCATACTCTTCTCAACTCTGAAATCCCCTTCGAAATATTCTGCAACTACATGGCAATAAGATGTCCAAAAGGCGAAATCGTTAGTAACCATATAACCCTCAGCTAATTCATGAACCATTAAGGCAACATTGGATAGTCTATCCCTTTGTTCCCATCTTAATCTATGCAGGTATAAAACACTAAAATCTTCCTGTACAAGCGCTCCTGCATCTGTTTCTTCACCATTGATAAATAGCCTATCTTCGAAAAGAAGACTAATCCAATCGAGATAATCATCAAATGCGCCAAAGAATTTATGATCTCTATCAAACATATAAGGCCTAGAGCCCTTTAACCATCTAGCTGCTTCCACTGCTTCATCGATAGAGCCAACTTTCAAGTTTATAGATTCTTGCATGTTACAAACTAATCATTATTACATTTAAAATCTATCTGTTCTCAATAATCAATATACCTTTCCCTATACTAGTATCTTAAATCGAAACATTTATATACTTGTTCTGATTCTTTATCTAAATGGTTATCCTCTTTGACAGGTTTAACCTACCTGAAGATATATATGAAGTTGTTTTTGCGACAAAGCAGCAGATAATTGTTGCCAAACTGCTCATAGAGATGATAAAGGACAATGGCGGCGAAATCGGGAAAACAGAGATGTCTTTGTTCGCGACCAAGCTTCATGAAGGCAGCTTAATAACTGATTTGATAGATGAACCTCCGTACAAGGGCAAGAAAGTCAAGGTTTCATACAACAAAAGGCAGTTTTACGACAGGATACTGACGCCAATGAAAAGCATGGGACTGATTGATTACGATCTTTACAAGAAGACCTACAAAATATCAGACAAGCTCAACAAGGACCTGCAGCATATAGGCCTGCTGTGGATAAGGGAGATGCGCAAGCCCCCCAAATCATTGGTAAGGTAAATTTAATATTAATGAATAATAGGCGAGCCCGAGTGTCTGGCAGACAACGAGGGCAAGCACAAAATATTGTGCCGAAGGCACAGATTGAATAAAAAAGACCCAATTATAAGTAATAAAACAAAGAGGTGCAAAAACTCAGTCTCTTCATTGGCCCCCTCACTAAGTTCTTCTCAAACCACCCCCACGTATAAACCCAAAGAGCGGGGCCAACCCTTTTTCAAAAGGTTATTTGGGTTAAAATCAGTTTTGCTTTTTTTAAGATGAATAAACACAACCTGTCCCACAAAGATCTTGTAAAGCTTGGATTGCATGAATCCTCCCATGGGCGTTCTTTGAGCCAGATTGAGGCAGATTTCCACAGAATGGGCATAGACAGGAATGATTCTATCAGGGCCCTTAATGATCTAGATTCTCTGAAGAAAATTGAAGAGAGGAAAGCTGCCAGTGAACATCATGCTAAACCTGATAATAAGGGTGAACATACAAAAGAAGCTGCCGGCAAAAATAAGTCCAGTTTCCTGTTTTGGATTTTAGTTTTGTTAATTCTGCTGGGAATCGGGTATCTGTTCTATGAAGGGATGCTGAGCCTTGAAATCCTCGGCATAAATCTTAAATAAATCAGGCTTTTGAATAACTTATTAAACATTCTTAGATTACTTGTTTCTTCTGGGGCCCATGGTCTAGTGGCTAGGATACAACCTTCACAGGGTTGGGGTGGGAGTTCAATTCTCTCTGGGCCCATTTATTTTTCATATTTTATCTTAAGAAAAAGCTGATATAAAACTATAATCCCAAAAATAATATTCATCACCAAAACAGGACTGGATTTAATAAAATAACCATATATAATCCAAAAAATTGTTCCAATAAGAGTTGCAATAATCATCCACAAGGACAAATCTGCAACGCTTCTTGTTTTGTAAGATTTAATCACTTGAGGAACGAAGCTAATCATAATAAAAATCCCGCCAAGATAACCTATAATCTCCTGAATCATCAAATCCCCAGCGCAATCCTCGCTTCCTCTGTCATCTTGTCAGGGCCCCATACAGGGCTGAAAGTAATTTCAACATCAACTTCAGAAACTCCGTCTATTGAAGAAACATGACGCCGTACATCGTCAAGCAAAGCAGGCCCGTAAGGGCACATCGGGCTTGTAAAAGTCATCAGAACTTTTACTTTATTCCCTTCAATTTCAATATTATAGACAAGCCCTAAGCTCCATATGTCCAACTGTATCTCAGGATCATAAACTTTCTTCATTGTCTCTATAACTTCGTCTTTTGTTACCATAGCCTGGACTAAACCAATAAGATATAAAAATGTTTTTATAAAATACCAACAAAAAATTTAAGTATCTATTCACATTTATCTGTCAGAATGATACAAAAAGCAGACTTGATGAATTTTTGGAAGGAGAATTTCGGCTTTAGAAGTGCAGAATTAAAATCTTTCAAAGAGGTGAACAGGGAAGACTTCATTCCTGAGAACCTAAAGCACGCGGCATATCATGATGTTCCATTGCCTTTGCTCAGAGGCAAGACCATATCACAGCCGACAACTGTGATGATAATGACCCATGCTTTGGAATTAAATCCGGGAGAAAAAGTTTTTGAAGTAGGGACTGGCTCCGGCTATCAGGCGGCAATAATCGCAAAAATTGTAGGTTCGAAAGGAAAAGTGATAACAACAGATGTTGTGCCTGAGCTTGTGCAGTTTGCAAGGCAAAATCTCAAAAAGGCTAAAATAGGCAATGCGATTATTCTTGAAGAAGACGGATCAAAAGGCATGCCAACTGAAGCGCCATTTGATAAAATCATAATAACTGCCGCATGCAGGGAATTTCCAAAAGAGCTTCTTGAGCAGCTAAAGCCAGAAGGCATAATAATAGGGCCAATCGGAAATGCCCAGGAGCAGGAGATGGTTCGCGGCAGAAAAGACAAAAAAGGGCATTTGGAACTGGAATTCTTCGGACCATTTCTCTTCACGCCAATGTATGGGAAGTACGGGTTTGAGATTTAGGAAGATAAGTTTTAAATATTAGTTCGTTGATTGTTAGGTTATGAGGAAATATTTTATTCTGAGTTCACTATTGATATTAACTTTATTGATTGTTTCTTGCAGCAATGAGAAAAATAGTGGTCAGTTGCAATCGTACGAAAACAAAGATTTAGGAATTTCTTTTCAATATCCTGTAAATTTTAAGGTATATCAAAGCGATAAGAGTTCATTAACTATAGACAGCAGCTATGAAGACGCAGAACATCCTTTAGCAAGCATCCAGATTGGAATTAAAAAGTACAGCCAGGATAGGGTAAGCCTGCAGGAGATTGAGTCAATAGTAAATCCGGATTTTTCGGGATTTATAAAAATTCTTGAAGCAGCTATAACAGAAGAAGGGCGTGAAGAGTTAAGAAGGCAAATAGAATTTACAAAAAGAACTAATCCAGAAGGATATAATCTTGCTTATGGAGATAAGAGTATAGATGAAGCGCTTGAAGAACAAGTAAAAACAATTCAAGAGCAAATTAAGGATATAAAGACAAAAAGAGCGTATAAAATTTTAAACAAAGTCAATTATGATATTATAGTTGTTGATTCTGCTGATAAGTATTATCCATACTACCTGCTAAGCGATAAAGGCACATTTATTGTGGACCATCTGCAGACATGGCAAAATGGGTTTGTTCCTGAGCAGGAATACAATTCGTACAAGGAAAAGTTTGATTCAATAGTAAACTCAATAAAAATTATTTAGTTTAGTTAACTTTAAATACATCCTTTCCAAAGATAACAAAAAAGATGGTTAAGATAAAAAAATTTGTCTCTTTAATTTCTGTAGTTTTTCTTATCCTAAGCAATCTTGCTTTAGCCCAATCTGACCCAAGCTCTTACGAAGGCAGGCCAATAGACCCTTCAAGGGAAGGCATTGATTATTACAGGGAAGGCAATGTTATTGTCTATCCTGCTGAAATGGGCTCCGAAGAGCAAAGAATGATGGAGCGCTTCAGCAGGGGAGAACTATCAGAGGAAGAAATGAGAAAAATGGCCAGGGAAAAATTTGGCGATAAATTTGACGAGATGGAGTTCAAAAGATCAATGATGGAGTCCAAGGAAAGAATGGAGAGAAAAGACACCTTTTCCTATGAGAATGAAGGCTATCAGGGATATTATCAAAGCCCTTCTTATGAAGGATATTCCAAGGAAAACATGATTTTTGGCATGCTGTTTGA
Organism: Candidatus Woesearchaeota archaeon; assembly: GCA_016185845.1. Lineage (GTDB taxonomy): Archaea > Nanobdellota > Nanobdellia > Woesearchaeales > GW2011-AR4. The sequence continues at coordinate 12,742 of JACPMV010000022.1, forward strand.
GCACATAGGGGGTGACATAGACCCAAGGGATATAAAGCAAAACTGCAATGAGCCTGACAAGATAGCTGATACTATATTAGCCAAGCTGAAAGAGAAAGTCGGGAATTTTCAGAGCATATGCAGCAGGGCCAGGGAGCAGGAATCAAAGTGTGAGGAACAGTCCAAAAAAGGCTGCTCTCAGATTGGCGCAGCTTTCGTAAGGGAAGGCGCCACAGAGATGGAAAAGCTTAATGCAGTTGCATATTCATGCCCTCCAAACAAAGATGCTGTAGTCGAAGCCTGCAAAAAAAGAAATATGCTGCAGATGGAGCAAAGGCTCAGCAATCTTGACGAGGAGTGCAGAAAGAGGTTTGATTACGAAGGCGAAAGGCTTGCAAAAGAGTGCGACAGATTCAAACAAAACCAAATTTGCGACAAAGAAAAGTACATGGAAAGGTGCATGGGCGGAGTTAAAAAGGAAGAAAAGTCAATATGCCCCGCTTATCCAACTCCCCAATGCGAATCCGGCTCAGTTTTAAGAAGCAAGACAGACTCCAATGGATGCGCTTATCATTATTGCGAGACAGAGATAAAAGCATGTACTGCAGAGGCAAAGCAATGCCCTGACGGAAGTTATGTGTCAAGGACTGGGACTAATTGCGAGTTTGCGCCCTGCCCTGAAACAAAATGCCCGGAACCTACAAAGCCTGTATGCGCAGAAAGCCAGGCTCTAAAATCAAAAACCGACAGCAATGGCTGTGTTTATTATTTCTGTGAAACTGCCGCAACAGCGTGCCCTGAGCCAGTAACTCCTGCATGCGCTACTGGAACTCACCTGGAAAAAAGCGCTGATGAAAGAGGATGTGTTTATTATTATTGCAAGCAAGATGAATGCGCTCAGGTTTCTAAGCCGGCTTGCGCTTCCGGAGAAAGGCTCGAATCATACTATGACAACAGAGGCTGTGTAACAGGCTACCAATGCATTAAATACGAAACTGCCTGTCCTGATGTAACAAAGCCAGTTTGCTCTGAAGGCCAAAGCCTGACAGCAAAATATGATGATAAAGGATGCACCAGCTATGAATGCGTTTCTGTGACTTCGACTACGGGCAATGCAATAACAGGCGCTGCGGTTCTTTCGACTTATGGTGACTATCTAAGACATTGCGAAAACTCGTGGAATGAGCAGCAAAGGATTTGCTCAAATACGCCCCAAGCCTGCGATAAGGAGGATTTTGTAGAGAAATGCAAGGAGCAGGAAAGGAAGCACAGCAGCGACTTGAATGCCCAAATCGAAAAGAACTGCCAGCATGCCACTGAATCAGAAATAAGGCATGCAGAGGAAAGATGCTCAAGGATAGACGATGAAAGAGCAAGATGCCTTGAGCATGGCACAAAAAGATGCGAGCAAATGAAAGGCAATGCGGAAAAATGCGTGGAACTGATGACCGAGGAGCGCGTAAGAAAATTCATAGCTGATGAAGCCGCAAAAAGGTGCAAGTTCAAGGACATACTTGCTGACGAAGAGGATGTAAAGGGATCAGATAAAGCTGAGATTATCCTGGCCGTATTGAGCACTGCAACCGAAGGGGACATTGAAAAATTAAATCTTTTTATCGATGATCTAAAGGAGGACTTAAAGCTTCAGGACACGACAATCTACAAGGGAACAATAAATCCAAATAATTTTGGCGATGTAAAGCTGCTGCCATTTGTTGTCAACGCGAAGATAAGCGCAGCCAAAAGCTCTGAAAGGGCAAAAGATGTCAAGGAAAGTATTGTGGCAAGCAGCAAGGTTGAGGAAGCTGCCTCAAAGCTTGCTTCCCTGAGAGATTCTGATGTGCCTGCCGAATACCTGTACATAATTGAGGACAAGGCAAGCGAAGTTCTTGACGCTTCTGATGAACTGGAAGACGTTGAGAATAAAGAGGGGCAGAAAGGAATTGGCTATAAGATCAAGCTGTTCCTTGGCCTGGCAAAGGCGGCAGAGCAGGAAGAGATAAAGCAGCTGGAAGAAAGCAATTCCAAGTTGCAGAGTTCAATAGACACTTTGGCAAAACTGATTGATGAAGTGCCAAGCGATGTTGCAAAAGCGATTTTGAAAGAGCAGGTTGAAAACCTGAAGGAACAGCAGGCTGATACCAAAGTCCTTATCGAGTCAAAAGAGAAGAAAGCAAAAGGATGGTTTGGGGTTTTTGGGTAATTTAATCTCATAAACGCAGACTTTTTTCTGGTGTATTAATAGAAAGATTTAAATATAAGTATATACTTATTAGATATAAATATATATAAATTATACATATAAAATGCCTCAAACAATTCATATTAAGGAAAGAGAAAAACTAGCGCATTCTCCTACTTTAAATACTATTCTCATGGTTGAGGAAGTATTAAAAAATGGCGATTTAATGACGTTGTCTGAATTAAAAATGAAGTTGCCAAAAAAGGTGATGCACCAAACTCTGCTTCAAATATTAGATTACCTACAACTTAGCGGTAAAATAATTATTGGAACAAAAGGAATTCTATGGATATACGCAGAAAGAAAAGAATTGAATGAGTTAATTAGAAGAGGAACTGAGTTATGAATAAACCAGTTAGAGTAATCTTTCTTGATGGGGCTGATTCTGAGTACAAGAAATTAAACGAGATAGTTGGACAGCAAATCAAAGAAAGCAAGGAAAACACAGAAGAAATGCAATTGCTCCGTTCAATAAGGCAGAAGATTGATTTTGTCAAAGCAAATCCGTTCTATGGAGATAATATTTCAAAAGCACTTATCCCGAAAGAATACATTGTAAGATATGATGCAAAAAACTTATGGAGAGTTGAATTGACAAATTATTGGAAGATGTTATACACTATCAAAGGCGACCAAGTTGAAATAATTTGCTTTGTTCTTGATATAATCGACCATAAGGGGTATGATAAGAAGTTTGGGTATAGGAAGAGATAAATTGTTGGGATTTTTGAAGCAAAGTATTAAATAATAAAATATAAATTTATAATTAAAGTGAAAACTTTATCTACAAATCAGATATTTGGAATGCTTGTTTTATTGATGTATTCTTTTTTTGTTTTTATATTATTCAACAAGGTTGATGGAGACTCATTAGTAAGAGATGTAGCTATTACTCTCTTTATTTTGATTGGGTTAATTAATCATTACTTATATGCTAGATATAGAAAAATATTTTGGGCTCTACTGATAATAGCAACAATTTATTTCATATTTTTAATGTACGGATTATACCAGTATTATTGTTGTTTTACATATGAAATTGGAGAATTGTAAAATCTCTCAATGAGTTGGCAATATAAAAATCCAATTAAATAGACAAATCTGTTTTTTGAGTGTGCCCCTTCTCGTAAAAGCCTCGAAAAAATTGAATATAACTAGTTTCTCCCCTGATAGCTTCCCCTGTTCTGGCTCCTGTGACGGCTTTGCCCGTAACTGGGCCTGTCACCGCTGGAATATGATTTTCTTTCTCCGGAATGGCTGCTTTGGCTTGAGCCTTGCGAACTGAATCTTCTGCCCCTGCTGGCGTATTGCACCCTGACTCCACCATGGCTTGGCCTGCGGCCATAGCCCTCTCCCGAACGCCCTCTTTGATGATGCGGCCTTCCGTGCCCAAAAGACTCCCTTTTTATGTAAGGCATGAAACCAACTCTCGGAAATTCCGGCACCGGCAGATGCTGTATTGTGATTGACCTGTCTTCAAGGACAGCCCTCATGTTTTCATGGTCTTCCTCTGAAAGTATTGAGATTACTTTTCCCTCTGCGCCTGCCCTTGCAGTCCTACCTATCCTGTGTATGTATTCCTTTGACGTCTTTGGAATGTCATAATTGAAAATGTGGCTTATGTTCTTTATGTCAAGCCCCCTTGCCGCGACATCGCTTGCAACAAGTATCTTTGAGCTTCCGCTGTGGAACATGTCTATAGCCCTTTTTCTCTGGTTCTGGCTCAAGCCTCCGTGGATGGCAATTGCATTGATTCCGTTGGACTCCAGATTTTTGCTTACTATATCCACCCTTCTTCTCGTGGCGCAGAATATAATTGCAAGGCTTGGATTTTCATGCTTTAATATGTGGACCAGCAAAGAAAATTTGTCTCTTGAATTGATTGAATAATAAAACTGCGGCAGCATATGCTCCTCGACATAGGACTGCACTTTCACCTTTTCAGGATTTTTCATATAATGCCTGACTATCTCGTGCACCTGTGTTGACATTGTCGCGCTGAAAAGCAGGGTCTGCCTTTCTTTTGGAGTTTGTGAAACTATTGTCCTTACGTCCTCGATGAATCCCATCTCAAACATCTTGTCTGCCTCGTCAAGAACAAGAATTGCAAGTTTTCTAAGATTCAGCGTTCCCCTCTGCAGGTGGTCGAGAATCCTTCCAGGAGTTCCTACAATGACATCTGCATTTCTAATCTGCTGGAACTGAGGGTTTATTGACACGCCGCCGTAGATTGCAGTTATGTTCAATCTTTTGTATTTTGAGAATTTCCTGAGCTCTGACATGACCTGCTCGCACAGCTCCCTTGTTGGTACAAGGACAAGTGCCTGCAATCCGCCATTATGGCTGATTTTTTCCAACAGCGGAAATCCGAAAGCTGCCGTCTTTCCCGAGCCTGTCATTGACTGGCCAATCACATCTTTTCCCTGCTGGATTAATGGTATTGCTTTCTGCTGTATCTCTGTCATCTCCTGGAATCCAAGCTCCAGAAATGCCTTCTTTAAATCCTCATGTAAATGTATTCCTGATATCATTTTAGTTTCCTCGCCTATTTTACGTCCAGTTGGTGCAATAATCTCAGAAATATCGCCTTAATTTTTGACCAAGGACTGATAGCCAAGGCATATTTCTGCTCTCTTTGCGCGAAAGACAAAACAACAACGCGCTTTCACAATTATTACTCTATTCTTCAGTATAACACTCCCTTTTTAAGGGTTTCTATCTGATTTAAAACAGTTAATTTTCAATTAAGATGGTTTCTTTTCTTCTTTTAGGAGAAATTCTGCATTCCCCAGAGCAGCTTTTATTGTGCATTTCTTTGCAGTTTTCACAGCAGATAAACAGCTTATCGCAGTCAAGATTGTGGCAGTTCATGTAATCGTCGCACTTCTTTTTGCACCAGGCGCATTCTTCCAATGGCCATGTATTGAATCTGTTTATTTGAATAGCCAGCCTGTCGTCAAAGACAAAGCATTTTCCTTCCCAGTAAGTGTCGGGAAATTCCTCGCCGTATTTCAGGATGCCGCCTTTGATTTGGCAAACATCTTTGAACCCATTTTCATTAAGAAAGGCAGTTGCCTTCTCGCACCTTATCCCGCCTGTGCAGTATGCGACTATTTTCTTGTTTTTAAGGCTTTCAATATTTTTTACAGCTTTAGGCAAATCCCTAAAATTTTCAATGGGCAGGCTTATTGCATTCCTGAACCTGCCAATCCTGAACTCGTAGCCATTCCTCATGTCAACCAAAGCAATGTCCTCATTTCTGTCAAGCATTTCTTTTAATTGTATAGGTGTCAGGAACTTGCCGGTGTTTTTTAAATCAACATCCAGTCCGGAGTAAACTATCTCTTTTCTTACTCTTACAAACATCTTCCTGTAGGCAGGCTTTTCAGTATATGTGTCTTTAAACTCAATGTCTGAGAATAGGGAATTTTCCATTAATCCGTTTTTATATTCTTCAATCTGTCCCTTTGTTCCGTAAACGCAGCCGTTTATGCCTTCTTCACCAACAAGAATCCTTCCTTTCAGGCCTAATAACAGGCAGAATTCAAGGTGCTTCTGCTGGAATTCCAGAGGATTGTGTATTTTGACGTACTTGTAGAATGAGGATACAATTTTTATCTCTGGAATATTATTTTGCATAAGCCTACCCCAAAAATCCCCTTATGAAGCCTGCCCTTGTTATGTTCTCTGTCAATAGCCTGTGGTCTTTTTTCTTCAAATCATCAAGTATTATAGAGGTAACTTTTTTGTGTTTTGAATTCTCTTCGTATTCAATCATGCCTGCGACTTTTTCTATTTTCTTGGATATTTCACTGGGAAATATGTGCAGATTGTCCTTGTTAAGGTATTGCAATGAATCTTTTAAATCATTGTCAAAATTAGCGTATATATCCTTAATGTAATCAATTTCCCTTTCTTCCAGCGCATTCAGCCCTATAAGTTCAGGAGGCAGTCCATAAGAGTACAAGGCAGCGCAGAAGGTTATTGCCCTTGGCAGTTTTAAATCACCAATGCTTCTGGAATATCCATAAAGTCCTATGTGCAGTTTTCTTTTTCTCCTGGATGGTATATAGGGGGAGATATTGTTTATGAAATCGGCAAGCAGCCTGATTTGCTTCCTGTACTCGTGCATTATCTTGTCAATTATTGAAATGCACTTTTTCTCATCAACCTGCACCGGCTTCCCGGGCCTTGACTCATTCAGGAACTCGACTGCATTTGTAACATCAGTTATGTTGTAATCATACTTGAATGCTGACTGCAGTGTATAGGTATGCACGCTCGGGTAGCCCTGTATGCAGTTTTTGATATTGGTCGGCTTGAAGTTCCCCCTGAAAGGCGCTGAGCCGCACCCGAGTATGGGCAGCAGGTCAACAGACATCTTTTCCTGCAGACCATGTATTTTCTGGAATGCAACCTTGAGCATCAGCACAGTGGCAAGATTCCCGTAGTTCAATGCAGGATCAGATCTTGCAAGCCATACTCTCTGATAGTCCTCAACTTTCTCTTCTTTCAGATAGCCTTCCACAATCTTGTCTGCATTCAGGATAGTATCTTTTTCTTCAATCAATGGAATTATCCTGAGGCTCTCAGGCTGGAATTTTCCAATCCATTGTGCTATGGTTACGTCATTCCCCAATTTATGGTGCTGTTTTCCTACAACATGGTTCTTGTAGTAATTTGATATCCTGATCAGTTCCCTGTAGTCTGTAGTCATGGGAAGCGCAATCTCAAAGATTGGGGCGATGTCATCATCATAGAACAGCTTGGCAGTGTCAAAATTCCTTGGTATGCTTTCCAAAGTCTCAAGCAGTATTTTAGCTTCATTTTTCTCCACAGAGGGGTTTGGCACCCTTAATGTAAGGAAAACATCCTTGCCAAGGACATGCTTCTTGAAATAAGGCTCATATTTTGTAAGTAATTTTTTGACGACAAAATTATCGACTTCCTTTCCCTCGCAGTCCCACAGCTGCTCCTTGCAGCGGATATGCGAGTAAGTGTAGAATACTTCCTTTATTTCATCCTCTCCAGCAAGCTCTGCATTGTCCGAGAAAAAAGGATGGTTTACATTGTCAGGATGCTGCGTTGACATAGCTCTCGAGACGTTGTATTTTGGCATAAGCTGAAGTAGAAATAAGGGGTTTAAATAGGTTATGAATGGCTTCAGCGCCCTCCCAGATAGATGTGCTGTATTTTCTTTGTCTTCAGCAATGACTTATCTCCTCTCAGTGCCACCTTTCCGTCCTCCAGGACAAATATCTTGCCTGCTATCTGTGTTGCCTGCTTGGCATTCTGCTCTACTATCATTATAGCAACTCCTTCTTCATTTATTTCCTGTATTTTCCTGAACAGTTCCTTCATTATTTTCGGCGCCAGCCCAAGCGACGGCTCGTCCAGCAGCAATAACTGGGGGTCCTGCATCAAAGCTCTTCCTATTGCGAGCATCTGCTGCTGGCCTCCTGATAAATTAAAAGCATAATCCTTTAGTTTTTTCCTCAAATCAGGAAAATGTTTTTCCAAAACTTCTTCCATCATTTTTTCTACCAAATCTTTTTCTTTTGTCAGAAAAGCGCCCATTTCAAGATTTTCCCTCACAGTTAAAGTCTGGAAAACCTGCCTTCCCTGGGGAACATAGCTTATTCCCAGTTCTATTAATTCATGCGTCGGAATTTTTGTTATATCCTTGTTTTTGAACATGATTTTTCCCTTATAAACGTCAACCAGGTTGAAAATGCTTTTCAGCAATGTTGATTTTCCTGCCCCATTCGGCCCTATAATAACAGCAATATCCTTTGGCTTTACATTCAGGCTTATTCCGAACAAAATCTGCATCTTTCCGTATCCTGAATCTAGGTTTTTTATTTGTAACATTTTAAATTATTTTTTATTGATTTTTGATAATGTTATTTTATTTAATGTTTGTCGTTAATGCGTTTTCGTCATTGAATTAAATTTTTTAAAATATTCTCATTTCCCCAGATAAGCCTCCAAAACTCTTTTGTCCTTTACAATATCCTTTGGCCTGCCTTCCCGCAAAACCCTGCCCTCGTTCAGGACAATAACCCTGTCGCTTATGTCCATAACAAATTCCATGTCGTGCTCTATCAGCAAAATAGTTTTTCCTTCCTTCCTTAAATTTTTCAGAATTGCCCTTAATTCCTGCCTTATCCTTGGATTAACGCCTGCAGTCGGCTCATCAAGCATCAAAAGCTTGTGCGGCATCAGCAATGCCCTTGCAATTTCAAGCAGCCTTTGCTGCCCATAAGAAAGTTCAGATGCAATTGTATCGAGTGATTTCTCAAAATAAACTCCCTTTAGAACTTTTTTTATTTCTTCATCATTAGTTTTCTTTGCAATTAGCATGTTATCCCTTACAGACAGATTTCTGAACACTTTTGTAAGCTGGAAAGTCCTGCTTATCCCGCTTTGCGCAATCCTATAAGAAGGCATTCCGGCTATGTTTTTCTTTTCCAGCCTTATTGCTCCTGCATCTGGCTTTGCCAGTCCGCTTATTATGTTGAAGACTGTTGTCTTTCCAGCGCCGTTCGGTCCTATAAGAGATGTTATTGTATTTTCTTTTACTTCAAAACTGCATTTATTTACTGCTTTGACTCCTCCAAAGCTTTTTGAAATGTCGGAAATCGACAATATAGCATTTTTATTCTTCCGATTCGATTTCCGAGCATGCTCAAAAATGCGTTGCATTTTTGACACATTCCTTAGCAATAGCATCATACATCAACCTTCCCAAACATTCCTCTTGGCCTGTAGATTAAAATTAAAAGAAGGATTAGCATTAAAAGCATCTGCCGCATCGCGCCTATCAATTCAGGGCTTATATTTGTAAAAACAAAGCTTATTGCGCTTAGCAACAGGCTTATAACGGTTACACCCAATATTGAGCCGCTTATTGAAGCCAAACCGCCCACTATCAGCATTGCCAGTATTATTACAAAAAATTCCAAGTCAAAAATGGTTGGATCTATAAAACTGATGTAATGCGCAAACAGGCTTCCCGCAATGCCTGCAAAAAAGGTGGATATTGTTATTGACAGGACCTTGTATAAATATGTGTTTTTGCCAAGAACAGCAGCCGCAGTTTCATCGTCTCTTATTGCCTGAAATATCTTTCCGGTTTCTGAATTGGTTAGCCAATACAGGAATACAACTGATAACAGGGCAACAGCAAATAAAAACAGCATGTAGTAGAAATTGTTTTTTATTATATCAGGAATTCCCGGCAATCCCAAAGCGCCTCTTGTCAGTGAAATCCAGTTTCTGGACACCGCAATAGCTATAAAAGCAAGCCCAAGAGCAACTATCTGGAAATAGTCGCCTTTAAGGCGCACAGTTATCGCAGCAATCACCGCGCCAAAACTGCCTGCAATTAAGCCCGATGCCGGCAGCGCAATATACCACGGGATTCCGTGCAAAGTCAGTAATGCCGAGGCATAAGCGCCCACTCCGAAAAATGCCATATGCCCCAAATTGACCAGGCCGGTAAAGCCAAAAGCCAGGTTGAGAGATACAACTAGTATTATATAAATAAAGATGTAAGCAAACACTGCGATTAAATATTCATACATTTCGCATCTTCACCCCTAAAATGCCCTGAGGCCTGAACAGCAGGAACAATAATAAAACTGAAAAAGAAATAACATCCTTGTATCCGGTCGGCAAATACAAAACTCCAACGTTTTCCGCCAATCCTATAAACAAGCCGCCGATAATAGAGCCGGGAACAGAGCCAAGCCCGCCAACGACAGAGCTGATAAATCCCTTGATTATTATCGGCACGCCCATTCTGGGATACAGGTTTTGCTCAAGCCCCAGCAGAATCCCCCCAAAAGCCCCAAGCACAGCTGCAATTATGAAAGTGTAATTATAGATTTTTTCCGGATTGATTCCAACAACCTGAGCCACGTCTTTGTTGTCCGCCAAAGCGCGCATTGACTTTCCAAGTTTTGTTTTTTTGAGGATGATCCACAGAAACAAAAATAGAATTAACGCCGAGACAATGATTGCAGTTTGTACCAAAGTTATAGTAAAAATGCCAAAATCAAAAGTTTTGTTGTGTTTTGCTAAAGATATTGCCTTTGTGCTTGAGCCGAAAAATGCAAGCATCAGGGATGATGAGAATATGAGCAAAACAATAGATGCTATCAGTATTATTGCAGGGGTGGCCTTTCTTTTTCTTAATGGCAGATAAAGGAGCCAGTTAGACAGCAAGGTTGCAATTACGCATCCAATAACTGTCAAAATCCCTGCCAGAATATAATTTAATCCCATAAGATTCATGAATGTAAAGAACAAGTATGCGCCTATGGACATTATGGCGCCATGCGAGAAATACTGGAATTTTACAACATAATAAATCAATGAGAAGCCGGAAGCAGCCAAAGCGTAGATAGAGCCTGCTATCAGTCCATTTACAATAAGCTGGGGCAATATGTCAAGTAATGGCATTTTTAGCTGTCTTTGCTAAACTTTTATTTAAAACTTGTCAAAAACAAAAAATAAAGAAAAAAAGAATAAAAAATCACTTCAAGATCACAAGTTCGCCGCTCTTCACCTGCTTGACACTGAAGTCCATGACAACATCGCCTTTCCCGTCTATTGTCACTTTGCCGCCTGCTCCTTCATAGCCGTCAACAGCGTAGAGGTAGTCTCTTATCTTTTCACCATCGTAGCCGTTTTTAGCTATGGCATCTGACACAAGGTAGACTGCATCATAGGCTGCAGACATATAGAACGGAAATGGCGCTTCCTCATTTGCCTGCTGCTTGTATTTGCCAAGCACTGCAGCAGCTTTTGGCGCTTTGTCGTCAAATTTCTGCTCGACCCCTATAAGCCCTTCCAAGTCAGCGGCATTCTCAGCTATTGTGTTCCTGCCAAGAAGAACTTCCGGCGTCAGCAATTGCTTTGTAACTCCTGCTTCCTTGACCTGCTTTACCAGCAAAATGCCTTTTGGAACAGTCTGTGGCACGAGGTATATTACATCAGGATTTGATGCCTTGGCTTTCGTGACTTGTGTCCTGAAATCAGTGTCTTCAGGATTAAATGTTTCATCAGCCACTATTTCGCCGCCCAGTTTTGCAAAGTTTTCCTTGAAAACCTTTCTCAATCCCTGCGCGTAATCAGTTGTTTCTGAGATTACAGCGGCTTTTTTTGCCTTCAGGTCATTGAATGCGTAATTAGAGGCTACAACTCCTGCAAATGCATCGCTTGGCGCCAGCCTAAAAACAAAGTCGCCTGCATTTGTTATGTCCGGGTTTGTGGCGCTTGGCGATATCAGGACTACCTTTGCTGCTTCTGTTATTGGCGCTGCCCCTAAAGTTTCTCCGGAGCAAACTCCTCCAATTATTACCTTGACTTTGTCCAGATTAACAAGCTTTTGAGCTGCTGCATTCCCGTCTTTTGGGTTGCATTTGCTGTCCTCATAAATAACTTCAAGCTTTCTGCCGTTTACTCCGCCTTGCGCATTAATCTCATCAATTGCTATTTTTGTTGTTCTTTGTATAGGCAAGCCGTAAGCTGCGCCGTCTCCGGTTAAAGGATACATTACTCCGATCTTGTAAGTGCCTTGTGCTTGAGCTGGCTTGACTTCCCCGCCAGTCGGCTGCTGAGCCTGCTGCTGTACTTGACAGGCAGACATAATTAAAATAAACAATGTCAGAATTGCTAATATAGTCTTTTTCATAGATTACACCCCCTAATATTATTTCCATAGGGTATTATAATCCATATTTAAAGTTTTCGCCGAAAAAGTTGGGGTTTTGTGGGAAATATGTGATAAATCTTACCCCCCCATCTTCTCATCAACAAACTGTTAGAAACAACAGAAACAGAGCTGAACGCCATCGCAGCTCCTGCAATTATCGGATTAAGCAGGAAGCCAAAAAAAGGGTACAAAATTCCTGCTGCTATCGGAATTCCAGCCGCATTGTAGAAGAAAGCCCAGAACAAGTTTTGCTTTATTTTTTTGATTGTGTAAGAGCTTAGCTTTATTGCCTTGACCACATCCCTTAAATCATTCTTAATCAAAACTATAGAGCCGGTTTCTATCGCAACATCAGTTCCTGCCCCTATTGCAATGCCGACATCTGCTGCAGCCAATGCAGGGGCATCGTTTATCCCGTCCCCGACCATTGCAACGACTTTTCCTTCGGACTTCAGTTTTTTTACTTCAAGTTCCTTGTCCTGCGGAAGGACATTTGCAATCACTTTTTCGATCCCGGCTTGCGCAGCTATTGATTTTGCGACTTTTTCATTGTCGCCGGTTATCATAACCGCTTCAATATTCATCTTTTTCAGTTCTGAAATCGCTTCTTTTGAGCTTTCTTTCAGGGTGTCAGCAACGCCTATGGCTCCGACAATAAGCCTGTCAAGCGCCACGGCCACAGTAGTATTTCCCTGCTCCTCAAGCTGCTGCATTTTGGCCCTGACGTCAGCGCTTATTTTCGCATTTTTTTCCTCAAGCAGCTTTTCATTGCCCACAATTATATTGTAGTTCCTGTATTTTGCAATTATTCCTTTTCCGCTGACAGCTTCAAAATGAGATGCGTCAGGAACATCAATCTTTTTTGATTTTGCATGGTTAAGTATTGCCTCGCCTATCGGATGCTCTGAGCCTTTTTCGGCAATCGCCGCAAACTTCAGAATATCCTCTTCATTGTATTTTCTGCTGAATACCTTGATATTTGTAACATCGGGCTTTCCTTTCGTCAGGGTTCCCGTCTTGTCAAAAATAATTGTCGTAAGCTTATGGGCTGTCTCAAGAGCCTCAGCATTCTTGATTAAAATCCCGTTTTCCGCGCCTTTTCCTGTGCCGACCATTATTGCAGTCGGTGTTGCAAGCCCCAGGGCGCATGGGCAGGCAATTATCAGGACAGCGACAAAAACAGTAAACGAAAAGATGAAAGGCGAAGGAGTTAATGAAAGAAAATTTGGAGCAAGAAAATACCAGAACAAAAATGAAAGTATTGCTATTGCCATGACAATAGGCACGAATATGGATGAAACTTTGTCTGCCAGCCTTTGTATCGGCGCTTTTGAGCCCTGAGCCTCTTCAACTAGCTTTATTATCTGGGCAAGCATCGTGTCAGCTCCAATCTTGCTCGCTTTAATTTTCAGAAAGCCGTTCTTGTTTATGGTTGCCCCTATGACCTTGTCGCTAATCTTTTTTGAAACAGGAATGCTTTCTCCTGTAAGCATCGATTCATCGACATAAGAGCTTCCCTCTTCAACAATCCCGTCAGTCGCTATCTTCTCTCCGGGCTTTGCAATAAAAATATCGCCAATCTGCAATTCATCGATTTTAACTTCTCTTTCTTTTCCGTCTTTAATGACAATTGCTGTCTTTGGCTGCAGCCCAATAAGTTTTCTTATCGCTTCTGAAGCCTTTCCTTTTGTCAATGCCTCAAAATACTTGCCGAGCAAGATGAATGTTATGATTACAGCGGCAGTGTCATAATACATGCCTCCTGTAAATGCTTTTGGAAACAATGTTGCCAGCAAACTGTATATATAAGCCGCAGATGTGCCTACAGCTATCAAAGTGTCCATGTTTGCTGTCCTGTTTCTCAAACCAATCCACGTTCCGGCGTAAAATCTGTACCCAAGATACAGCTGGACCGGAGTCGCAAGCGCAAGCAGGATGTAATTCTGGAATGGAACTGTTATTTTAAACCATTCCGGGAATGAAAGGATAAATATCGGAATGCTCAGGATAAATCCAAAAATAACTTCCCGCTTAAGCTTTGTTATCTCTTTTTGTCTTGCTATCTTCTCAGTGTCCTCTAAAGCGCCTGAAACCTCAATCAGCTCATATCCTGCATTCTTTATTGTTTTTTTTATCCTGTCAGCATTTGTAATCGCGGGGTCGTACTTTATGAAAGCGTTCTGGTTCACATACAGCTCTTTTGAAATTATTCCCTGAATCGTGTTTAAGGCGCCTACGACAGTTCCGACGCAATGCGGATTGTCCATTCCGATGACTTTAAGCTTAATCTCTGCAATATTTCCGGAAGTCTTATGCCCCTCAGCAATCTTGTACCCGGTTTCCCTAATTATATTTTTTATTGAATCTTCATTTGTCTTATCCGTGTCAAATTCCACATTTGCCTTTTCCGAAGCGAAATTAACATTTGCTTTTACAACACCATCAGCTTTAGAAATGGATTTCTCTATTGTCTGCGCGCATGTGGCGCAGTGCATGCCAGATATAGGCAAAATTATTTTTTGGATATTGTTTTGCTGGGTTATTTTTCCATTGATTTTTTTTATTGGTCCTATTTTTGGCGTTTTTTTAGTTAATGCATGGTTTTTGCTGCTTTTTTCCATAAACTTGTCATGGCAGCTTTTGCTGCAAAAATAGTATTTTTTACCATTCTTTACAGCACTGAATTTAGCTTTTTTCTCGTCAACTTCCATTCCGCATACCGGGTCTTTTGGCATTGATTGTTTATATGAAATGTTATGTTTATCTTATCTGTTACTTTTATTGATTTTTATTATCAATACCCAACAGGTTATGCAGCCAGCACCATCCGAAAAAGCTCTCGACTAGTGAAATCCAGCCCACAGCAAATATTGCCCAGTTTACCCATACAATGCTGTATTGCGGCGCCCAAGGGCCGAGCCACCAAAATGCCAGCGCAAACCTTAAAATTCTGTCCACTCTGCCTAAGTTTTGTTTCATTTTTCCGCCTCAGCTAACCAAGTCATGCACATATTTTTCAACCGATGTCTTTTTCCTGCAGATTGAGCATATATAAATTCCTCTAATTGGCCTCTTTAATGTGGTTCTTCCGCAAATTTGGCATTTTACTGATTCAAAATTTTTTTCTTTTTTCATCTTTTCCTTCTTGCTCTATCTTGATTTTTTAGATAAATCCCTCCACAATCTGAATATCCACAGATAAACAAGAATCACAAGGCCGATTGCCAGCAGAACCGCCAAAAAATTAAAAAAAGCGAAATAGCCATATCCATTCTGCCCCATCATTCCGTACCCAAAATTGTATGCCATCATGTTCATCATTCCTCCATAGTTTGCTTTTCCGTAATTTCCCATCATGCCGTATCCAACAATGCCATAGTTAACGGCATCGTTCACGTCATTGCAGTACAGCCTTTTTGCCATAGAAATGTGCGTAAGCCTCAGGCTCTCGCTACCTTCGCCACCCATAATTTTGTCCATTGCTTCATGGGCTTCTCCTGGATGCATCTGCTCCATGAAGTAGTCCCCCAACGCTTCAAGCTGCGGCTCGCTTAATTTTGAGCATGGAGTCTTGGCGTCAATGATTTGTTTGGCTTCTGCAAAATCTTCGGTGTCGGCTGCAGCAATGCCAATAACTAAAATAAATATCGCCAGATACAAAATTTTCTTTTTCATTTTAACCGCCAGCAATTTTTATTTGGTAACTATATATCCATTTTTGATATATTATACTGATAAGTATATAAACTTTTCTATTTATATCAAAATACGATATATCAAAAAAAGAAAGTTATTTATATAAGAATGCATTTCAATGCCGAGCATGGCAGATGTTAAAATAAATAATATTGTTAAGTTCTATACTCTATGCCTTCTGGCTAATGAGCCAAAGCACGGGTACGATTTGATTCAAGAATTAAAGGAAAAGCTAGAGAGAAAAATAAGCGCAAGCAATGTATACCCATTTTTGGATATTTTAAGAAAAAATAAGCTGATTAAATTTGACAAGATTGGGAAAAGGGATAAAAAAACATATTATCTGACGCAGGAGGGGGAAAAATTCACAAAGCAGATGTTCAGCAAGTTTGGGGATTTGATTAACCTGGCAATAGAGCCAAGAATAACAACATGCCCGTGCGGATGCAGGATTTATTCCGGCGGCCACACAAAAAAAGTCAGGGGAAAGGCTATGAAATTCTGTTGCCCTCATTGCGCAAAGATGTATAAATAAAAAGCTATATCTTTCTTCTTAATCTGAACAACATATAGGTTCCAAATAAAAAAAGCGGAAAGCTCAGCAGCTGCCCCATAGTGAAATAGTTTAGAATAAACCCAATCTGCTCATCCGGCTGCCTGAAAAACTCGGCAATTGTCCTCAGCAGGCCGTACATTGCCACAAAACTCCAGAACATGAAGCCTTTTGGAAGCTTTTTGCCTTTAATGAACCATAATGCGGCAAATATAAAAAAATTCTTCAGCGACTCGTAAATCTGCGAAGGGTGCCTGCATCCTTCTGGAACATCCTGTATAAATTGATTTTTAGAATAATCAATGCACCAGGAAAAATCAGTAATCCTTCCATACAATTCTCCGTTAATGAAATTCCCGATCCTGCCAAGGGCAAGCGCAAGCGCCACAGGCACTACTGTGATGTCTGCAATGTCATAAAATTCAATTTTCTTCTTCCTGCAAAACAGATATGCCGCGAATATTGCCCCCAAGAAGCCGCCATGGAAGCTTAGCCCTCCGTGCCATAGCTTAATGATCTCAGCAGGGCTGTTTAGATAAAATAGGGGATTATAAAAGATTATATAAGCCAGCCTGGCACCGAGAACAACACCTATCAGAAGGTATAATATAAAATCTGCTGCGTCGTCTTTGCTTAATTTTATGTTTTTTATTTTTGCAAGACTGGGAAGCATAAGATATGCTATAATGAACCCCAGGGCATAAAACAAGCCGTAATACCTTACTTCAAAAGGGCCAAATTCAAACAATGCCGGGTTTAAGTTATGAAAAAACATCTTATTTTGCTTCCCTCGCCGCAGAATAAAATAAAATCCGGTTTATTAAGATTATAAAATAAATCACTGCATTGACTATGATAATTGCTGACGTTTTGAAATAAGCGTATGCTTTCAGGTACAGCAAGTAATTTCCAGATGTAGAAACTCTGATTAGATATCCGGCAATTAAAAACAGTAACCCCAAAACAAGAAAAGCCAAAATAATAGCTCCAATAGTTTCCCTGTAGGATTTCATATTTCCAAAAGTTAATGAGAATGATTTTCTTAAGGAATTTTTCAGGGAATTTCCTTCATTAAAAAATGAATGGGCTAAACTCAGTATTGCATATAAAAAGAGGAAAATTGGAATTCCGGTTATTATAAAAAAATAAGGCCTGTAGGCTTCTTTTATGCCGCCTAATACGAAATTAAACGTAATGAACAAGGGAAAAATTAGGATTATATTAAGCAGGTAAAACTGCCCAAGGCGCCTGAATGAAAATTCTGTTTTCTGGAACAGCGATTTTATGAAGTCCAAAACAGAATACTTGAAAAAAGAGTAAACAAATATCTGGAGCAGCCTGTAAATAAAATCAAATAAGAGGTAAGCATAAATAAATGCCCCTGACTGCGGCCATAAGACAGCGCCTGCAGTGTAGCTCAAAAGCAACGGAAGAATGTAATAAAATGAGGCCAAAAAAGAGATATCAAATAAAACCATCAGGCCTACTTTGCCGGGATTTGATTTCGCAAGGTTGAAGCTCTTTGCAAACAATGAATCTTTGATTAAATTTCTTATTTTCATCAAAACCTGTTGGGTTCAGAATACTATATAAATGTTTCATTTTGCCAAAACTATCCTTTATAATAATCTTTCAAATCCTGTTCAATCTTATAGACTTTTCTTGCATCATTTACAATGCCTAAATCAACTTCTCTAATTAAAACTGATTCTCTGTTGTGATTTAAGATGCCTACAGTGCCATAGAATGGAAGGGCAATCTGGGTTTTCCCAAGCAAAATGTTCTTTGTCCCATTATAATTGAAAGTTCCCGCTGCATTTGCATAAACAAAAACTGTCTCGCTTTCAATAGCCCTTGCGGAAACAAGCTTTGTTACTTCATCCGGAATTTTATTCCTGAAATATTTGTAATTGTACACCTTGGAATATTGCGAGGATTTTGAGCACCAGAATGAAGGGCAGAAAACAATATCAGCTTTTTTGAGCATCAGTTTTCTGGTTATCTCAGGATATAATAAATCCCTGCAAATCTCGAGTCCGATATTCCCTACCTTTGTCCTGAAAACATTGGCTTCGTTTCCTGCTTTGAGCCTTTTTGCCTCTGTATTTTGCACCAAGTGATTTTTCCTGTAATTTCCGATGATTTGCCCATTATTATCGAATAAATATGAAACATTGTACAGCTTGCTGCCGATTTCGTCAGCAATGCTGCCCATAACCCCGAAAATCCCGTAATTCCTGCATAAGCTGGAAAAAACTCCCTTTGCCTGTTTTGGAATTTCCGGATTGTATTTTTTCCTGCTCATCCCCGCAGTTAAAAACACCTCCGGGAAGCAGATTATATCGCAGTTGTTTTTACCTGAAGAAATTCTCCATTCTGGAAATATTTTTACTGAAATCATTGTAAACATTGCATTGCACCGCACATATCTTAATTTTTTTTGGCATATCAGTTTATTTTTGCATTTCAATTTAAATAATTTGCCAAAACCGCAACATTTAAATACCATTATATTATAATCTAACAGTAAATATATAAAATACTATAAAATATATTTTATAATATATCAGCATGAAAAAGCCAATAAGCGCTACAATTGACGAAGACCTCATTGATTGGATAGAAAAAGAGGTCAATGATAATAAAAAATACAGGAATAAGTCACATCTCATAGAATCTGCGCTTGAACTGATGAAATCAAATAAAAAATAGTGATAAGTCAAAAAAAGAGGTAAACATGGCATTATTCGGAGAGACCAAAAAACCCTTCACTTACGACATAGCGAAGGAAGGGGAAGAAACAATACTTCTGATAGACTTGGAGCAGTATCCTCATACTCCTTCCATTGAAGATGATCCTGTATGCATGTCAAGGACAATAGACATTCTTTCAGAAGCTGGCACTGTGACCAAGATAGTATTCGCCCAAAAAGAAATTACGAATACGACTACAGCCAGACATCAATGATTCAGGAGATTGCAAAGCTCTACTCACAGCTTACAAAAAAAAAGGGCCTGGCGAGCTATGCAAACCTTATTTCAGAGCCGAAGGCGGCAAAATGGGCTGCGCAGTGGTATGCGGACATGCAGAATATAATATCCAACATTCTTAAAAGGGACCCTATAGGGGCGTATGTCGAGCTGAAAAGGGCTGCAAGGGACGAAAGGATAAGCATAGACAAGTCTTTTGACCAGGATTACATAAATGCAGCCAAGAAATACATAACAGTTCTGCAGTATCTGATGTCTTTGATTGAAAAAACAAAACTGCTTAGCCTGGCAAAGCAGTTCCTGCCCGGCTATAAACTAAATGAGCGCTCCGTCTACAGGAGGATTTTCTCTCCTGACATAAGGCCGGACTTCATGTTCACAAAGATCATGTCCAGCTATCCGGCTGAAGGCGAGGAAATAGACAATTATTTCATAGACAAGAACACAGAAGTAACCATCTTCGAGCTGCCCGACAACGTCCAGTATCTGTACCACCTGACGCCTCCTGAGTTCAAGCTAAGCGAGGAAAAATACGAGATTCTTGACACTGCAAGAAAAATAATGGCAGAGCACAAGCCGACAAGGCAGGAATTTATTGACCCTGAAAGGATGAGGCAGGTCTTCCATAACATAGGCTCTGACCTGATTGAGGAGCTGGTTCAGTATAGGAACCTGAAGCTGTCTTCCGACGAGATAGAGGAGATGGCAAAAATTCTTGTCAGATACACTGTTGGATTCGGGCTAATCGAGGTTTTGCTCCAGGACGAAAAAGTGCAGGACATAACGATAAATTCCCCAATGGGGGAAGTCCCGATGTTCATAGTCCATCAGGATTATGCAGACTGCAGGACAAACATAGTGCCGACTTCTCCTGAAGCAGAATCATGGGCATCTAAATTAAGGCTTATTTCAGGCAGGCCATTGGACGAAGCCAATCCTATTCTTGACACGGAGCTCAGCATTCCCGGCGCAAATGCAAGGATAGCAGTAATCTCTGCGCCGTTAAACCCAAGCGGGCTGGCGTTTGCTTTCAGAAGGCATCGTGACAAGCCATGGACTCTGCCCTTGTACATCCAAAACAAGATGATAACTCCAATGGCTGCAGGCATCCTAAGCTTTTTGATTGACGGCTCAAGATCACTATTGATTGCAGGAACAAGGAGCGCCGGAAAAACAAGCCTGCTCGGAGCTGTCTTGGTTGAGCTGATGAGAAAGTACAGGATAATTACCATAGAAGATACGCTCGAGCTTCCGACAAACTCCCTTAGAAAGCTGGGATACAACATCCAGTCAATGAAAGTTGCCGCTGCACTGACAAAAGGATCATCAGAGGTGCCGGCAGATGAAGGCATAAGGACAACATTAAGAATGGGTGATTCCGCATTGATAATCGGAGAGATAAGGAGCAAAGAGGCCCTGGCTTTATACGAAGCAATGAGGATTGGGGCATTGGCAAATGTAGTTGCAGGCACCATACACGGAGACTCCCCTTACGGGGTTTTTGACAGGGTTGTAAACGACTTGGGAGTGCCGAGGACAAGCTTAAAGGCAACAGACGTGGTTATTGTGGCAAATCCGATAAAAAGCGCAGACGGCCTGCACAGATGGAGAAGAGTCACCCAAATAACAGAGGTAAGGAAGCACTGGGAAAATGACCCGCTGACAGAAAATGGATTTGTAGATTTGATGAAGTATGATTCCAAAAAAGATGAGCTGGAGGCAAGCGAGGAGCTGATAAATGGAGACTCTGAAATTTTGAAGGCAATTGCCGGAAATGTCAAGGAGTGGGCTGGCAACTGGGATGCTGTATGGGATAATATACTGCTCAGGGCAAAAACAAAGGAAACACTTGTTGATTTTTCAAATAAGACAAACAATCCGGATTTGCTTGAAGCGGAATTTGTAATACAAGCCAATGACCAGTTCCATAAGATATCGGAGAATGTCAGGGAGGAGATCGGGATTTTGGATTCAAAAAGGATATTTTTCGAGTGGGATGAATGGCTCAAGAGGCATGTGAAGAAGATGGATTTTCACAGCAAGCTATGATTAAAATTAAATAAAAATAATCAGGATATATAAAACAAAAAAAGAGGTGAATGACTTTTCTATAAACCATGCCATCTGAAATAGACAAGCAGAAATTACTGTCGTTGATGGAAGTCTACAAGAATCACCTAGAGAAAGAACTGGGCGCCAAGATAGAAGACGTAAAATCGCAGCCTATAACAAGAGAATACCAGGAATTCAAGGCTGATTTTCTTCCAAAGCACATGACTTGGTACGAGAAATTATGCAACCTGAGCGAAAAAACACTTAAGATAAAGCCCGATGCAAAAAGGGCAGCTGAAATCCAGGAAGCCATTGAAATAACCCATTTAGGCATAACTCCTGCAGGCGCTGTATCTTTCTCTTATCTCATGCCGATAGTGGTTGCTGTATTCGGCTCGCTTTTTGCATTTGTTGTGTTCAACTCAATGTTCTTTGTCTTTTTGTTTTTGATTGCATCCTTGCTGATGATAAAGCCGTTCGGCAGGCTGCCTGAGTTTATGGCAAACAACTGGCGATTAAAAGCAAGCAACCAGATGGTGCTTTCAGTTTTCTATACTGTAACTTACATGAGGCACACTTCCAATCTTGAAAAGGCAATAGAATTTGCGAGCCAGCATCTGGCTCCCCCATTGTCATTGGACCTGAAAAAAGTGCTTTGGGATGTTGAGACAGAAAAATATTCCTCTGTAAAAGAGTCTTTGGATATCTATCTTGAAACATGGAAGAAATGGAATATAGAGTTCATTGAGGCATTCCATCTTATTGAAAGCTCCTTGTATGAAGGAGACGAAGCGAGAAGGCTCAATGCGCTTGACAAGGCGCTTGACGTGATTCTTGACGAGACATATGAAAAGATGCTGCACTATGCGCATAACCTGCAGAATCCGATTACAATGCTGCACATGCTGGGAATTATACTGCCAATCCTTGGGCTTGTCATACTTCCATTGGTGGTCAGCTTCATGCAGGAGGCAAAGTGGTATCATCTTGCTGTAATATATAATCTTCTGCTCACTGTTACAGTGTATTATCTTGGCAAAAATATACTGTCAAGAAGGCCAACAGGATATGGGGACACAGATATCTCAGAGGAAAATCCAGAGCTGAAAAAATACAAGAACATATTGGTAAAATTAGGAAATAAAGAAATCCAGATAACCCCGCTGATAATAAGCATTTTTGTCGGATCTTTGTTTCTCCTGATTGGCTTAAGCCCGCTATTATGGCATGTTGTTGGCCTGCCTGACTTCGGGATTGGAGGGGAAGACCTGACGACTTCATGCAGCCGGAGATTCTGCTTTTTGGAGTACAGGAGCGACAAGGCAGGAGGAGAGATCGGGCCTTACGGCTTAGGCGCTTCTTTGGCAAGCCTGTTCGTGCCGTTAAGCATAGGACTTGCTGTAGGAATTTATTACAGGATGAGGTCAAAAAATATCTACAAGATAAGGGAGAAGGCAAAACAGCTGGAGCTTGAGTTTGCAGCTGCCCTGTTCCAGCTCGGAAACAGGCTGGGAGACAATCTGCCTGTTGAGATTGCTGTCGGCAAGGTTGCAAGCGTAATGGAAGGCACAATATCAGGAAGTTTTTTTCAGCTGGTGAGCCTGAACATAAGAAGGCTTGGAATGAGCATTGAAAAAGCAATATTCGACCCTGCGCACGGCGCATTGGCTGCATTCCCAAGCAACCTGATTGAAAGCTCGATGAAAGTACTTACGCAGGCAATAAAAAAAGGCCCGTTGATTGCAGCCCAGGCGCTTACAAATGTATCAAGATACATAAAGGAAATACACAAGGTGAATGAAAGGCTGAAGGATTTGATGGCTGATGTTATTTCTTCTATGCGCTCCCAGATCAAGTTTTTGACTCCTGCAATTGCAGGCATTGTGATAGGAATAACTTCGATGATAACTTCAATACTTGGAAAATTAAGCCAGCAGATACCGCAGACAATTGGCGCAGGCGGCTCAGAAGGGACTTCCTCTGCCCTGCTGGATATATTCGGCGTTGGCATTCCTACATACTATTTCCAGGTCATAGTCGGAGTCTATGTTGTCCAGATAACTTACATATTGACTGTAATATCAAATGGAGTGGAGAACGGCGCTGACAAATTAACTGAGAAATACCAGCTGGGCAGCAACATGATCAGGAGCACAGTTCTGTATATTGTTATATCCGCGATTGTCATGATAATGTTCAATTACATAGCCGGAGAGATTCTGACAAGGACAATAACTTGAGAAAAAAGTGGGGCAGAGGAGATTTGAACTCCTGACACTACGGTATCAGACATTTCATTGCCTTTCGGCTCAAAATACCGACTTCAGCCGTCTAAGCCAACTTTTCAGTTGTATGCTCTTTCCTGATGGAAAGCTCGGCTAAGCCTGCTTTAATACCCAGGCTGAGCTACTGTTCTGGTTCTACAAACAAAAGCTTATAGAATCCCCATAATATACTCAGCCAACTATGCGAGAATTAATGTTTTATTTATATGGTTTTCTGTTATAATTTTTAATCTTGCTCCCTTAGCAGAATCTTCTATACCTACAAAATCCCTGAATTTGATTAAAGAATCTTTATTCTTGATTTTTAGTCTTACAGGTCTTATCCTTATACCATCACGTCTAAGATTAAAGGTATTATCTAAAAATGGGTTTGTTGTCTTAATTTCAAAATATTCATTCAAATAAGATTTTATTTGAGTAAAAAAATTTAGTCCGTCTTCAATTAAATCCTCGGATTTATACATTTGGATTTCAATACACTTACTATACAAATCAATACTACCCTCACAACTAAATAATCTATTAACAAATCTGGCAAATAAATATTTGTCCTTTAAAATCCATTCAGGAATAGAAAACTTAGTCAATACCTTAGCCCCTGCAGGTGCTCCAAGCAATCTCAAAATTCTTATGAGGGGTCTACAATTGACGCCATAATTCATTGTACCATAATTATTAGTAGTGCATTTTCTTATTTTTCCTCCAATCTTGAAAATATTGTAAACCTCCGCGCCAAATCTATTAAGTTCTTCAGTAGATTTTGATGTATAATCCAACCTCATTCTAAGTGGGGTGTCTTGCACATGCCCATCCCCCATCAAATCTGCGATTATTCCAGCTAAATTTGGCGAAGCTACTAGTGGAAACCAGTAAGAATACCTCGAAAGTGCTTTTACTCCATGCCATCTAGAGTTATAAGTATTAACAACATCTTCAAAATTTAACAAAATATTTTTATCAAATTCCATTTTAAATCACCTATTTTTTTAAGGTTGAAACTATGTAAACGATTTAGTTTAAATACTCCACGTCGGTAAATGTCCAGTGGTTGTAGGATATATATTTTAGAAACCATAAATCATAATTTGGTAGTTGAAATATGTTTAATGTGATTTAAAGTGATAATAATTTGAGATATTAAATTTGAGTAAAGTTTTTATAAAACCAAATATACATTAAACTGATGAATAAAAAAAGTGAAAAACCCGCCAAAAGAACAAAACAATAATTTAAAAGGCTTTCTATTTATATCTCCCCATCATCAGAATCAGCATCTTCAATATTCTCTTCTTCTACATTTATATCTTCGCCTGAATTATCCTTATCATATTTCTCCAACGGCATGTTTGTCCTTATGACAGAATCGCTGCCTGCTTCGGCTTTTCCGACAACTTCCATTTTTCCCATCCTTCCGGTTGTCAGCTGCATCTCTCCCTGCCATTCGTTGACATAGCCGTTGGTTAAATGGATTTTGTCTCCTGCCTTCACTTTGTCAATGTCCTCATTCCACAAGGTTAGCTTTATGTCGCCTGTCTCGTCTTTTGCGATTGCTGTTGAAACTCTTCCGGGCTTTCCGAACTTGTTGAATTCCCTGACATCGCCTATGTCTACAACATCTACAATAACATCAACACTGCCCTGCTTTGGCTTTAAGTCTTTTATCTGCATTTTATATATGAATTATTGAGCATTATATTTAAATTTATTGATATGTTGGGCAATAAACAAAAAAAGAAATAAAAAAATTAATCTTAATTTATGCCTATGGAAATCAGCAGTTGCATCAATCTTCAGTTTGCTGCCCTTTTTTCTTCTTTGCCATTTCAGACACCTCGCTTGTTCAGTTTATTGCCGGCTCATCTGCCGATTGAAATTTAATTTATATGCTTTGCGAAAAAGCTCGTAAGGCTGCGTTTTTGTTGATATTGAAAGAAATCAGTTTATGAGTAATGGATTGCTATATGGAAAAGAATCACCACAACATTTAAATAATATGCAAACCTGCTTAATTTTAAGCGCATGCTCGCACCAAACATTGTGCAGAGAGTGTGCGTGGAATTTGCTGTTAAGGGAATTCTACGCTAGTAGCTAATTAATGATATCAATTGATGAAGTTAATGCAATGAAAAGAAATTCAATACGAACTGATACATTACGAAAAAAATAATCATCAACTATTGTAATAAAAAACAGGAAGGAGGAACTAAATGGAACAGAATTTTGAAAAGCCAAAGGATGTAAAAAAAGTAAGCGAAACTATCTGGGAAATACCAACCAGTTATAAGAAAGGTATGTTGGTACCAGCTAGGATTTATGCTACAAAAAAACTCCTTGATGGAATGGATAATGGGGTTTTTAACCAGGTAACAAATGTTGCTTGCCTTCCAGGAATTCAAAAGTATAGTTTCTGCATGCCAGATGGGCACTGGGGATTCTGAGTAAGTTAATTCTTATTCAGCCCTTGACGGTTTTCCCATCGGCGGAGTTGCTGCTTTTGATTCAGAAACAGGAGTTATTTCTCCGGGCGGAATCGGCTTCGACATAAACTGCGGAATGCGATTAGTTACAACTAATTTAACTTTCAAGGAAGTCCAGCCAAAATTAAGGGAATTAGTTGACACAATGTTCAGGACAGTTCCTTCAGGCGTTGGCGCTAAAGGTTTTGTCCAGGCTACAAAGCCGCAATTCAAGGAAATAATGACAGACGGCTCAAGATGGTGCGTTGAAAACGGATTTGGATGGAAGGAGGATTTGGAGAGAACAGAAGGATATGGGAAGATTGAATGGGCCGATCCTGAGAAAGTTTCATCAAAAGCATTGGACAGGGGCATAAATCAGCTCGGTACATTAGGCTCAGGAAACCATTATCTTGAAATCCAGGTCGCAAAAGCAGAAAATATTTTTGATGAAGAAATGGCAAAAAAATTTGGAATCCATACCCCTGAGCAGGTTGTCATAATGGTTCATTGCGGCTCAAGAGGGTTTGGCCACCAGATTGGCACGGATTATCTAAGGATTTTTGAAGAGAATACAATGAAAAAATATAACATTCATGTTTACGACAGGGAGCTTGCATGCGCGCCTTTCCAGAGCAACGAAGGCCAGGATTACTATAAGGCAATGGCGTGCGCCGCAAACATGGCATTTGCAAACCGCCAAGTCATTTTGCACAGGATAAGGGAAGGATTTTCAAAAGTTTTCCATACAGATGCTGAAAAGCTTGAAATGCACATGATCTATGATGTTGCGCATAATATCGCAAAACTGGAAGAGCACACTGTTGACGGAAAAAGAAAAAAGCTTGTTGTGCACAGAAAAGGAAGCACAAGGGCTTTTCCTCCAAAACATCCCGAGCTTGCGCCGATTTTCAAGGAAACAGGACAGCCAGTCATAATAGGAGGCTCGATGGAAACAGGAAGTTTTTTATTGGTTGGGACGCAAAAAGCAATGGACGAGACATTCGGCTCAACAGCCCACGGCTCAGGAAGGACAATGTCAAGAACTGCTGCAAAGCACCAGGTTCGCGGAGACCAACTGCAGAAAGACATGGAAAAAAGAGGGATATATGTCAAGGCAACTTCAATGTCGGGGCTTGCTGAGGAAGCCGGATTCGCATATAAGGATATAAATGATGTAGTTGATGCTGTTTCAAAAGCAGGAATAAGCAAACCGGTCGTGTCGCTTTTCCCTCTGGGAAATATCAAAGGGACTGCTAACTTGAATATTATAAATCTGTTTTTTGCAGCAATATTGCTTTTATTTTTGATTTTAGTTCTTTAAACATCAAAATTCCACTAGTCTATTTGACTAGTGGTTTGCTGTCACAAACCAAATTGAGTGGAATTTTGAGCGTGCTCAAAAACCACTGAATAACCATTGCGATAGCAGCATGCTACCAGTCTCTGACTAGTGGTTTTTGACATAACCAATAACTTTATATATTACTTAATATTAAAAGATATATATTAATATTAATGGATATTTCACAATATGATTTGGTGATTAAGAGGCATGTTTTTGAGCGCGCTATGCAGCGCGGAATACATCCTGATATGATTGAAGATACTTTGTTAAAAGGAAAGATCAAGAGATTCGGAAAACACGGAATAAAATTCATCAATAAGGGTTCGAAAAGAACAACAGTATGTGTTGGTGAATTGGTCGGGAACAGGCTAAAGATTTTAACAATTGAGGAGGGCAATTAAAATGAGAAAATGCACGGAATGCAGCGGGTCTATGCAGCAGCTAAAGGCAAAAACTCCTGAAGGAGTTGAGTATAGTTACTTTAAATGCCTAAAAGACGGAGAAGAAATAGTTGACATGAAACAATTGCATGAAGTTGCAGAACGCTATAGAACATTAAAAAAATATAATGTAAAACTCTCGAAATGGGGCTTGAGTCTCGGATTAAGGATTCCGAAAGAACTTGTTGAAAAATACAAATTAAAAAATGAAAAGGAAGTCTCAATTGTTCCGGAAAAAACCGGACTGAGAATTATAACATCTTAAGCACCATAATCAAAATGCCAACAACACTATTACTCATTTTGGCATCTGTGCTTATTGTCAGCCTTGTTTCTGTTCTAGGAATTTTAATATTCCTTAAGAAAAAGACTCTTAACAAGTTTCTGTTTTATCTTGTAAGCTTTGCCGCAGGGACTTTATTGGGAGCTGCATTTCTTGATTTGCTGCCAGAGGTCATTGAGGAAGGTTTCAATGGATTTATTCCGTTGCTTATTTTGGCAGGCATACTTTCGTTTTTCATTCTTGAGAAATTCCTGCACTGGCACCACCATCACACCGAGCATGAGCATGAAACCCACGCTTTTACTTATCTTAATCTGGTTGGAGACGGCATACATAATTTCCTTGACGGCGCGGTGAGAGATCGCTGATTTCTCTGTCCTGATTTACGGCGGCTTTTCAAAAATGAAGGCTCTTGTCTATAATTTCCTTACAGCTCTGACAGCTATGATAGGCGCTCTTCTAACTTATTTCTTCTCGAGCGCGATTGAGGGCTCGCATACTTACATTGCTGCATTCGCTATAGGCGGCTTTGTTTACATTGCAGGCACTGACCTGATTCCGGAGATACAAAAGGAAAAAAATGCCAGAAAATCCCTACTCCAGCTTCTGATGCTTGCCCTGGGCATAGCCTTGATATGGATTGTAGGAAAGGTTTTTGAAGGGCATTAGATTATTCTTTTTAACATGGTTAAATACAAATTTCTTGAGGATATTGCAATAGCGGATATAGCCTACGAGGCATACGGCAAAGACTTGAACGAATTGTTTGAGAATGCCGCTATGGCAATTTTCGAGCTGAGCGCGGACATCAAAACAGTCGAAGCAAAAGAAAAAATTGAATTTGAGCTTGAAAATGAGAAACTGGATAATCTGCTTTATGACT
Source organism: Candidatus Woesearchaeota archaeon (assembly GCA_016185845.1). GTDB lineage: Archaea > Nanobdellota > Nanobdellia > Woesearchaeales > GW2011-AR4. The sequence continues at coordinate 41,671 of JACPMV010000022.1, forward strand.
TCCTGTCTGAAATCCTGTTTCTTAAGGATTCAAAATACATGGTGTTCAGGAAAGTAAAAGTGGATTTGGAAGAGGGAAATCCGAACAAACTGAAGGCAGTGATGCATGGCGATACCATCAATCCAAACAAGCAGCATCTTGAGAATGACATTAAGGCTGTGACAATGCACATGTTTGAGCTGAAAAAAGATAAAGGAGGGTATACTGCAAGGATTGTATTGGATATTTAAAACAGCTTATTTCTGAAAAAATAAAATCCCATCTTTATGAAATAGTAATTCAGCTCATAAAACAGCCCAAAATACCAAAAAGACAGGGCTACGGCAACAAAATACTTTGTTTTACTGAGCATAATGGTTGTCCAGAATAAGTCATATTTAAATGTTACGTTTTTGTATATTGATATAGGAAAGAGTATATTTAATTAAAAATTAAGCGAACTTTTGAAAGATTTGGCATTTCAAAGATTTGGAGAATGCGGAGATGTTGTAATGCCGGTTTGTTCTAATCTGCTCAATAATTCTTCCAAAGAAGCTGCTGGCTGTGCAGTTCCTCGATTATCTACCAATACAATCCCTGGAAAATCTGATTTTGCTATTTCTTGTTCTGTCCCAAAAAATAAAGGCGGTTGGTTTTCCATATATGCAAATCTTCCTCCACCAAACAAAGAATTCTGCAGACTGGCTGCTTCTGGCAAAAAATCAGAATTTGCCACATATTCTCCTTCTTCATTTCTTGCTGTTAATAAAAAATAATTTCTATTAAATAACAAATTTGGGTTAAAATGAGGCTGAATTCCTTCAACTTTTATTGCATACTCTATCGCTAATTTAACCGCTACAATTTGTTCAACAGCTTGAGGTGGTGTTAAGGTAAAATCATATGGACGAAAATGTAAAGTAGTATCGTCTGAAGTTTTAAATATTAAATTTGTTCCTCCCAGAAAGGTTCTTTCTGGCACAACTAATCCGGAAGATTCAATATACTTCCTAAATGTAGATCCAAATAAATCTAGCGGGATACTTTCTTTTAAATCCAATGATATGGTGTAAATTCCTTTCATTTTTACATTAAGTAATTTAAGTAAAGAACTCTTTTTTAATATAGGGAACAAGTTTAGCTTAAAAATCTATCTAAACCGGGCAAATCTCCTGCCCCAGCTTCTTAACTAACTCATAATTCTCGGAATAGTCAACAGGCACATCGATTATGCAGACTGTGTCCTGCTTCAATGCGTCTTTCAGCATTTTTGAAAAATCCTCGGCTTTTTGAACCTTATATCCCTTTGCCCCGAAACTCTCAGCATATTTTACGAAATCGGGATTCATGAAATCATTTCCAAAGCTTTTGTCGTGATGTATCCTCTGCTTCCACTCTATCATCCCGTATTTTGAGTCATTGAATATCACAATTACGAAGCTTAATCCAAGGCGCATTGCAGTCTCGATTTCCTGGCTGTTCATCAAAAAGCCGCCGTCTCCGCAGACAACAACAACCTTTTTGTCAGGATGCACCAGTTTTGCGGCTATTGCGCCGGGCAATGCAATCCCCATTGAGCAAAGCCCGTTGTCAATAAGGCAGGTATTCGGCTCATAAGTCTTGTACATCCTTGCTGTCCATATCTTGTGCATTCCGACATCGGAAATCACAATGTCAGAATCTGCCAAAGATTTTCTTATATCATAGATTATCCTCTGCGGCTTTAACGGAAAAGAGCTGTCATTTATTTTTTCCTCGTGATCCTTGACAATAGCCTGCCTTAGCCTGAAAAAATACTCCGGATTCCCTTTTGGCTCATTTTTTAGCTTTTCCCTCAAAACCCACAGTGTGTTTGAAACATCCCCTATGACTTCCAGGTCAGGATTGTAATATTCGTCAACTTCGCTTGGCTTAAAGTCAATATGAATTATCTTCCTGTCTTTTCGCTTGTTCCAGTGGAAAGGCGCGAACTCAACTACATTATAGCCCAAAGTGATAATTAAGTCTGCCCTGTCAAAGCCGCAAACAAAATAATCCTTTGCATTTATTCCTGTTGTAAATAACGAGTATTTTGACTTGTCGCTTATTGCTCCCTTTCCCATCTGGGTATGGACAATTGGAATTCCTCTTTCCTCGACAAAAGCATTAAGCTGCTTGCTGACTCTTGTCCTTATGCAGCCGTTGCCGGCCAATATCAAAGGATTTTTTGCTGCTTTAATCATCTCAACTGCCTGGGCAACTGCCTTGTCATCGGCGCTTGGCCTTCTTACTTTTATTATTTTTAGCGGCTCGGCTTCAATGTCTTTTTTTGCAATATCTTCAGGCAGCTCCAAATGGCATGGGCCTGGCCTTTCCATTTCAGCTGTTTTGAACGCCTTTCTTACTGCTTCAGGAATGATTGAGGGTATTGTAATCGATGCATTCCATTTTGTGATTGGGCGAAAAGCCCTTGCAACGTCAATGAACTGGAAATTTTCCTTGTGAAACCTGTGCAGTCCTGCCTGGCCTGTAATGGCAACAACCGGCATATTCCCGAGATGGGCATCAGCCAAGCCAGTTGTCAGGTTCATTGCTCCGGGGCCTAAAGTTGAGAGGCATACTCCGGCTTTTCCTGTTAATTTTCCGTATATAGCTGCCATGAAAGCAGCTCCCTGCTCATGCCTTGTGGGAATGAACTTGATTTTAGAATTAATTAAAGAAAGCATGATATCTTCATTTTCCTCGCCCGGAACGCCGAAGATGTACTCTACCTCTTCATTTTCAAGGCATTTTATGAATAATTCGCTTGCTTTCATCTTTTACCCTTAATAAACATTAATCCCTTTCACATTGACAAACTCCCTTAATCCGTATTTTGAAAGTTCCCTTCCGATTCCTGATTTCTTCACTCCGCCAAACGGCATTCTAGGGTCTGATTTTACGACAGAGTTTATGAAAACGCATCCTGCCTCTATTTTTCTTGCAATCTTCAATGCCTTGCCTTCATTCTTTGTAAATATGCTTGCGCCTAATCCGTATTCACTGCTGTTTGCAATCTCGACTGCTTCTTTCTCGTCATTGGCTAGGATTATTGGAGCAACAGGACCGAAAACCTCTTCTTTCACGACTTTCATGTTGATATTCACATCAGCCAAAACTGTAGGCATGTAAAAAAATCCTTTCCTGTCAAGCCTTTTTCCTCCAGTCAAGACTATTGCCCCTTTTTTAACCGAATCATTTACCTGCTCTTCAATCTGCTCAACCTGGTCTTCGTTGACCAAAGGGCCCACATCGGTTTCCATCAGCATA
>JACPMV010000009.1 GCA_016185845.1 Candidatus Woesearchaeota archaeon
AACGGCTCCCTGTTTTTTGCGTTCCATTCATTCAGCTTTTTCTCTATCATCTCATAATCCCATCCTATTGAAGTGAAGTAATTGACAAGAATGAACAATGCCCTTTTTCTTCCGTCTTCCATGCCTTTCAATATATTCTTGTTGCAGGGCGGAAACAGTTCTTCAGGCAGGGCAGATTTAGGCGCTTCAAATTCCTTCCTGTCAGCAGGGCTTGCCTTGACATCGTCTTTTGTATGGAAATCGAATGCCTCAACAAACAGCCTTTTTGCCTCGTCTTTTTCCGCATTCTCCCTTGAAAGAAACCTATGCTGGCTTATCCTGGCATTCTTTGGCAGCGCAAATTCCTTTTTAAAAAGCAGGACTTTGTCGGGATTTAGCGGAGTTGAAACCAGCCCGGATTTCTCATGCAAAGAATAAGGCATCCTGTACAGGTGCCTTGGAGATATAAGCAAGGTATCCATCTGGAGTATTGAATCCGCATTGAATTTTGTCCTTCCTTTGTCTTTGTACAGCACATCAGATGATTTTTTCCCTGTTTTTTCAAGCACTTTTGATATCTCCCCCTCAAGATTCAGGATTCTTTCGCCGAATTCCTCCAGAATCATGTGCTTGATGTAAAGCGCAATCTTTTTTGGAGCGTCAGGAAACATATTTTTAATATCCATATTTTCAACATTTTCCGGAAATGCATCGAATGGCACGCCTATATGGAATCCCTTGTTGCCTGAGAATTTGCACGAAACGGATTTTACCTTGTGGAACTTCAGCGCCTTTATCACCAAATCTGCGGCAATCTTCGAGTAGTCAAATACTGTGCAGTCAATGTCTATCACCAAATCCCACCCCATCCTTAGGCTGTCAAGCTCCTGCCTCCTCATTGACGTATCAAGCTGCAGAGGGTTTTTCCACAGCTCCTCGGAAGCGTGAAAAGAAGTGGCTCCCTGCTTTGCCATCTCAAGAATGTCGCTTGCATGCCTAAGCACATCAGGCCTCTTGCCGAAACTGTCGTTAAATTTTACAGCTACTTCCCTGTCCCTTGCATTTGCAAGCATCTCTTCCCGGACATCGCTTCTTTTGTAGTGGCTTAATGATACATCTGCAGGAATCATATGCCTGGGAAAGTTTTTTATTATTTAATGGTTTTGGAATGAATGTGGAAGAGGTAAAAGGTGAATTTCAGGAATTGGTTGACAAAATCAAAGATTCAAGCATCCTTGTAATTGTAGAAGGCAAAAAAGACAGGGCAGCCTTAAATAAAATTGGCATAAGCAATATTATAGAATTAAGCAAAAAGCCGTTATACCGGATTGTTGAAGAAGTTTCAGGCTCAAATAAGGAATGCATAATCCTTACAGACCTGGACAAAAAAGGAAAAGAGCTTTATGGAAAATTGAACAGCGATCTGCAAAAACACGGCGTAAAAATAAATAATTCCCTTAGAAACTTTCTTTTCAAGAACACGAAAATAAGGCAGATTGAGGGAATTACTCTAGAAATTTTTTAATCTTTTGATCCTTTCATCTATCGGCGGATGAGTATGGAACATGTAATTTATTCTGCCTCCGAATGCCCTTAGCGGATTCTCTATGAATAAATGGGCAGTTGCCTTGTTGGCAGCCTCGACTAACGGCTCTTTGTCGTTCTTGATCTTCATCAGGGCCCTTGCCAGGCCGTCAGGATTTCTCGAGACTAAAGCGCCGTCAGCATCAGCCAAATATTCTCTTTGCCTGCTCACTGCAAGCTTTATCAGCTGAGCAATTATGGGCGATAATACTGCAAAGGCAAGGCCTATCAAAATCAATACAGCGCCGCCTCTTCCTCTCGAATCCCTTCTTCCCCTGCCGTAAAACATGCTCCTCAGGAAAATGTCGCTCAATAAAGCAACCACCCCAACCAGAATAACGACAAGCATCATCATCCTTATGTCATAATTCCTGATATGCGCCAGCTCATGCGCCAAAACGCCTTCCAATTCATCCCGTTTAAGCCGTTCAATTGCACCCGTTGTAACTGTCACAGAAGCGTGCTTCGGGTCCCTTCCGGTTGCAAAGGCATTTATTGCGCTGTCTTCAATGACATAGATTTTCGGAGTCGGAATTCCCGAGGCAATCGCAAGTCCCTCAACTGAATTTACAAGATGGGGGTATTTTTTTCTGTCAGCTTCTGCAGCATGGCTCATGCTTAATATCATCTTTTCTCCTGAATAAAGCCCGATTAGTGTCATCACGGTTGAGAAAACGATTGCCACGCCTATTCCAATGAAAATATCTCCAAAATAAAGCCCGAAAGAATATCCAAGAAAGCCTATAATAATGAAGAATATTACAATCAGGAAAATTGACTTTTTCTTGTTCCAGGAGATGTTCTCATATAGGGTGGCCATAAAAAATCAAAATTCAACCTTGACAGGCTTTCTTTCTCCACTCTCAGCCTTGAAAAATTCCTTTTCTGAGAATTTAAGCATGCTTGCGATTATGCTGCTTGGGAACTGCTGTATCTTGTTGTTCAAAGTCATGACGTTGTCGTTGTAGAACTGCCTTGAATATGCAATCTTGCTCTCTGTTCCCGATAATTCTTCCTGCAGCATCTTGAAATTCTCAGAAGCCTGCAGCTTTGGATAATTCTCAGCCACAGCAAACAATGTTTTAAGGGCATTGCTTACAGCATCGCTTGCTTTTGCCTTCTGGTTCATCGGGCCTGAAATCAGCTGGCTTCGCATCTTTGTAAGCTCTGTCAGTGTGCCTTTTTCATGCTTCATGTAGCCTTTGACTGTGTTGATCAAATTTGGTATCAGGTCATACCTTCTCTTCAGCTGGATATCAATCTGGCTCCATGCATTCTCCACCCTGTTTTTCAGCATTACCAGGCTGTTGAAAGTAATCATTATGTAAAGAACTGCTAATGCTATAACTCCAATTAAACCCCACACTATTGCGCTTACGATGAAGACCACCTCTTTTGATTATTGGTGTTATTTAATTTATAAAGATTGTTATTACTGGAAGACCGGCAACATTAAATTTTTAAATGAGCAAAACATTACTTTTTACTATGACTATAAAAAATCAGTTGAAAACAGTAGTATTGCTTTCGGTATTGACAGCCTTATTGCTCTGGATAGGGAGCCTGTTCGGAAAGGCAGGATTTTACTTTGCAATCGTATTTGTAGGTTTGATGAACTTCGGCTCTTACTGGTTTTCAGACAAGATAGTTTTGTGGATGTACAAGGCAAAAGAGGCAAAACAGTCTGAATATTCTAAGCTATACAAGATTATAAAAGAAGTCTCTAATTTAAGCGGGCTGCCGATGCCAAAAGTTTATGTCATCCCAACCGAGCAGTCCAATGCATTCGCCACCGGACGTTCACCAAATCATGCGGCAGTCGCAGCCACAGAAGGAATAATGAAAATCCTCACAGAAGAAGAATTAAAGGGAGTGATTGCGCATGAATTCGCGCACATCAAGAACAGGGACATCTTGATTTCAACAGTTGCTGGCACTATAGCGGGAGTTATCTCGTACATCGGCAACATGTTCATGTGGTCAGCAATGTTTGGCGATGATGACAACAGGGGAAATGTTTTTGGATTGTTGTTTTTGGCAATAATAACTCCAATAGTGGCATCAATCATACAACTGGCAATCTCAAGAAGCAGGGAGTATCTTGCTGATGAAACAGGCGCAAAATTTGTCAGCAACGGAAATCATCTTGCAGACGCCTTGGAAAAGATTGAGAAAAATGTTGCTGCCCATCCGATGCGAATGGGCACTCAGGCGACATCCCATTTGTTTATAAGCCCTCCATTTAGAAGAGGGGCATTCCTCAGCCTTTTTTTAACGCACCCTAGTACTAAATCCAGAGCAGAAAGATTAAGAAATATGAAATTTTAATCTACTCCTCTTTTTTGTTTAGTTTCTTCTTATGGATATCTTCAAGCTCGTCTAAAATCTCCTTTGTGCTCCTGTCCCTGTGCTTATAAGCTTCTTCCTCCTCTTCTTTTGTCCGCTTTTCTTTGGGCTTTTCTTTTTTTGGTTTTTCTTCTTTAGATTCCTTTTCTGATTTTTTATCTGCTCTTGCTTCAGATTTTGGATTTTTATTTAATCTCCTGATGTAAACCTTTCCCGCAATTCCGGCTCCCAAAAACACAGCTCCAAGAGCTACTATAAAGCTCGTATAAGTCCTTAATATCATCAGTAAAACAACGCTTGCTATCGCCTTGGGATCAAAAGAGAAGCTTCCCTGCAGGACTGAAGAAAGTATTGGGGTTGTGTCAAACCCGACAAACTTTTCATAAGCTATTATTGCGGCATAAGGAATCAGTATCAAGATTCCCATGCTTAATGAAATTCCGCTTAAGATTGCCACGAACGCATTTAAATTTCCTGCAAGCAAATACAGCAATGCAAGCAGCGCAAGCAGGATTACAATATAGTATATTTTATTTTTATTCAGGAAATCCATGACAGAATTGTATTTATCCAGAATCCCGGCTTTCGGCGCCTCTATCCTGTCAGGAATGGCGCTTCCCACTACATCAAAGAAAAACTCCCGGTCATTTATCTTCCCGGTATTATAGTCCTTGCAGAAGGAGCCTATCCTGCTGAAATCGATTGAAACAGGCCCAGTCATCTGCTGCAGCCCGGAAATGTCCCTGCCGTCCAGCGAGGAACACGCCAATGTCAGTTTTCCCACAACATCTTTCTGGGCATCAGGGCTTGCATACTGGAAAATGTCCTTGAAAATCCCTTTTATCATGCCAGGAACATCAAAAGCGACTGCCGAGAATATGAATGTGACAAGAAGCAGGACAAAAATATTTTTCACTAGCCACATCAAAAGCTTCCTGAACATAATCAGTTTTAATTTATAAAAAGAATATAAAGGTTTCTAAAAAATTATTTAATTTACCAACCACTTCTAGCTTTATTCTTAAACCTTTGTCCTGAAACTTTACTTTTCAATTTACCGAAAGTATCAGTTAAATTAGTAGAACTTCCCTTACTTTCCAGTTTTAATGGTTCAAACATTAGGACAATTGAAGGTTTTGTGGAAACGGGACAATGCTCAAGACCTTTCGGGATTTTAACACCTTCATTCTCTTTAAGAATTACATCCCCATTTTTTGTTTTAATCTTTATCTCTCCTTTTAAGACAATAAACAGCTCATCTTCTTTGTCATGTTTATGCCAATGATATTTTCCATAAAATTTTGCAATATTTAACGCAAAATTATCTACTTTTGCAATATTTTTTGGAGTCCAAGGTTTATTCAGTCGTTTTGAAATTATGTTTAGGTTGAATTTTTTTAAATTCATTTGTACTTCACCTCAAATTTATTCCATGGAAACTCAGGAGAATGGAAAAAGTCAGAAGCCTGTACAGCGTGGGTATACCAATTGGAGTTTCTAAGGCTGAATCGCGATATCGCATCGTTTATTCCAAGGGGAATATTTCTTCTGACCCATGCTTCAAGCTCGTTTTGTCCTATTCTTGCTGTTCCATTTGTCGTAATGTTTAATCCAACATCTTTGCTGCCTGCTGTGTAGGTCAAAGCAACCCTGGAAAAATCAGCTAGGCCATTCCCGACTACCTGCACTGCAATGTATCTTGCCAAAAAAGTGCCTGTGCCTGAAGGCTTGCTTGGATCTTCCCCGCTAAAAGAGTCTTCGCAGCAACCATAACTTGCAAATCCGTCCCTGTAGGGTTTTGCTTCCCTGTTTCCTGAATCCACTATCCAGCCTCCGCGATTCCATGCTCCTAAGGGATTTATATGGACGCATTTCTCATCAATCTTGCCAAAACCAGCTACGCTATGCAATTGGTTGAAGTACGAAAGAATAATTGGTGTTACCTGTGCCCTTAGGTCATCAATAGAAAGTGTGGGCTCATGTTCAATGCAAACCGTTAGATTAGTTATTCTGCTTGGTTTGTTGCCATCATATTCAACATCCACTGCCACCTTGCCATCAGCCCCCAATCCACCTATACTATGGTTCGGAAAATTTGGTATTTTAGGCGAATTAATGCCATTTCTTATGTGTGGCAGGATAAAATTGCCGGCATATGTTTTGAGTCCGCCATAAAACAAATCATCTATCAAATCTCTAGTCTCTACGGCCAAAAATCTTTCCCACGGCTCATAAGTTGGCCCATACCTGTAGGCCACTGCAATAGGATTTCCGATATCGCCTGCCTCTCCATTTGAGGCCAAGACATCCTCTTGCTGCTTAAAATTAAAGACAAACTTGAATTTTTCAGGTCCTAAAGAAGTTCTATGGATAATATTATAAAGAAGTGAAACTCGTTTTGACAGTTCAGACTTCAAATTAAGGATATCTAGCAAAGCAGGTGACAATTCACCACCAATGCATATTAAAAATAAATCCTCCCTAGGTATGTAATCGCCGCTCACATCTAAATCAAATCTGGAATTTGGATTTAATGTAAGCAAAAAGCCACCAATTGAGCTTGCTATGATAGACTCTAGTTCATCCGGTTTTCCCCTTCTTCCAGCCTCAAATGAATGTACTATCCTTTCAGCCATTATTACCTCCGAATTTTTAATAAATTTTTAAGATAATAGAAAAACAATGAAACTGCAATCACATCATCATTAACGTTATAGAATTAGAACTAGAAAAAGTAAAACGTGAATTAGTTTTTTCTAAATTATTTATTTTTAACATTTAAGAATGTTTAATATATTTTATATTTAAATTGTTGTGAAAGAATTATTCTTATAGGAATAATATCTTAATCTTTATATTCAGAATCAACCACATCCTTTATCTGCTTCGCCTTCTGAGGTCCTATCTTCTCGACTTTCTGCAGTTCTTCGGCAGAAGCATTAACAATATTTTTTATCGTTTTGAAATGTTTCAATAACGGCTTTGACAATGTTAAGTTAATGCCAGGAAACGAGCTTACCAGATATTCCTGCTGCTCTTTAAGTGTTGATGATTTCCTGTCAGCATGAATATTGAAGTCCTTTCCGGTTTCCTGCTGCTCCCTTCTTGCGATTATCTGCAGCAGGGCAGCCGTCTCCTTGAAATTTTTAGTCTGTATTATCGGAATGCCGTAAGAAACAGCAATTGTTGCCATCATCCCAAGGATTGAATTGTGGTGGATGTTCCTCACAGAATAGATGTCATTCTGCCCTTCAATGACAACTATAGGCCTTTCAAAATTATTTTTTAAATTCTTAATCTGCTCAAGCAGCCTTCCGTCAATTATGGAATCGACAAAATCCTCGACAGTCTTTATCTCTATTCCGCATCTTGAGGAAACAACATAATCTGCATGCTCGAGCCTCTCTAGGCTGAGCGCAACATTGTTTTCAGCCAGCTCTTTTATGGTGCCTGAGCCTTTCTCCCTGTAATCGGCGAATATCTTTATCTTATTCTCAGCAAACTTTGTTATTGGGATTTCTTTTTTTGAATGCAGTGACAGATTAAGCTTTTTCCTTATGCTGAGCAGGTTCATATGCATCTTTTTCTCCTTGTGGTGAGCAACCCATCTGTACGCTTCATCCCTTGTCCCTTTCACCATCAAAATAATTACTCTTCCTTTCTCCTGCCTTCCTGTCCTGCCTCGTCTCTGTATGCTCCTTATCGCGCTGGGAATAGGCTCGTAAAATACAACCAAGTCAACTTTTGGTATGTCAAGTCCCTCTTCCCCTATGGAAGTGGCAACCAGGACATTGAACAGGCCGTTCCTGAAGTCATCAAGCATTTTTTTCTGTTCTTTCTGCGACAGCCCAGTCTCGCCTTTCTTCTGCTGCCCGACAAATATGCTTGCCTTCACATTGCTTATCTTGTTGAGCTTTTCAATGATATCAAGAGCGTTGTCCCTGTACTGGTTGAAAATCATGATTTTCATGCTGGGATTCTTTTTCACTTCGCCATCAACCAGATTCTGCAGCTCTATCAGCTTTGGATGCTCCACGCCTTCCTCGTGCAAAATCCTAGCTTTTATCATTGCTGTCTTGAAATTTGCATCAGCCATTATGGAGCCGATTGCCTTGGTTTTGGAAGTTTTTGACTCAGAAATGAGCTTGTCAAAATATTTCTGCAGGGCGCTTATCCCCTGGGTTTCAAGCAGCTCAAGGGCATGGTAAATCTTCATGGCTTCGGCAAGCATCGAGATGGCGTTCCAGACAGCAAAGTCTTTTTCGCCGGAAGCAATTCTTCCTCTTAGATCTGCCTGCAGCTGGAGCAAATCAGATTTTGACACATACCTCAAATCAGCCTTTTTTAATATTCCAATCCTTTTTAATTTCTCAAATTTATCCCTAAGAAAGGAAAGCAGCAGCTTTTGTATGTCTGTAAAAACCTTGGGCAGGTCAACCTTGACCCAGTCTATCTGCATCTCCTGGACATAAGGCTTTACATCAGGGTCGTCATCTGTCCTTACCTCAATGTCCTCGATGAAAAGGTTCCTGCAGACTTCCTGGATTTTTTCCATGTCGCTTCCCGGAGAGGCTGTCAGCGCAATTATCCTCGGATAGCTTGAAAGTTTCATGAACTGCTTCGCAACAAACACATAAGCGTAATCGCCAACAGCCCTATGTGCTTCATCAACTCCAAGCAAACAGACTTCTCCCAGGTTTATTTTATTGGTTATTATGTCATTTTCCAGGCCCTGAGGCGTTGAAAAGACAATCTTTGATTTCTTCCAGAGCTCTGCCCTTTTTTCAGGGCTTACCATCCCGGTGAAAATTGACATCTCATTTTCATCAATGCTGAAATGCTCCCTGAACACAGCATAGTACTGGTATATAAGCGGCTTTGTCGGCCCTATGAACAGGATTTTTGAGTTTGGGTACTGCTTAAGCCTCTGTGCAGCAAGCATCAGGAATATATTTGTCTTGCCCATGCCTGTAGGCAGCACAACCAAAGTGTTCTTTTCCGCTGCTGTTGCAAGTATTGTCTGCTGGTACAGCCTCGGCTCAAAGTTCTTTATCATGCAGGACAGTGTATTTTCTAGGTTTAAATAAGTTGTTGAAGATTATTTGGGCTGTTAAGTCTTTTGGATATAGATTATTAAAAAAATAGATTTACTTGAAATCAAGAAATTTACTTTTGAGTATTCTATTGTAAAAAATATTCGACAAAATTAATCACACAAATACAAAAATTGTGGCTATCAGTATTCCAATCCGAAAGTAATACTCCAACGCTATACCAACCCCGAGAGCACATAGTGATACGCTAAAAGCATAATAAAGTATGTTCTTATCAATTTTATGTAATCCAAATATCTCTTTTACTCCCATTTTAACCATCTTTCTCAATCACCAATTTATCCCATTTCATTTCTACCTCTAAATCACTTCTCAACTTCAACTATCAATTCAGCTTTTTTAACCCCTGTTGAAGGCCAGAATGACTTGATTTTGGTTTCTTCCAGCATGATGAAGCTCCTGCTGATTGGCTGCTCATCTCCTATATTATACCTTACGTCTGGAAAAGGCCCGATTACATCAAGGCCGGCATAGTAAATCAGAGCATCCCTGAATTTAAAGCTTATAGTTACATTGTTGCCTATTTTTGACATGATTTTGTTGGGATAAAATCCCCTATCATCGGCTTCTATAGTATATTCTCCAATGTCGCTATCTGTGCTGACTGGCTCAGCAATAGACTCAACATTGAAATTCACGGATTTTATGATCTTGGGGCTTAAAGACGAGTGGTCGCTTTTTACAAGTTCTGCAACTATGGAGTGCCTGCCGGAGCCTACATTCTCAAAAGTAGATACACTTTCAGTAGTTACCTTTTTTTCGCTGTCAAGCCAGACATGAAAATGCCCTTCATTTTCCTTGACAGGCACCCCTATCGGGACAATATTGAAATTCACAGCCTGCAGACTGACAATTACAGTCGAATTCCTTATCAGCTGAGATTCAGCAGGAGAAATTATATTTAATTCAGGACTCAGCTTTATCTCTTCAGGCTCTTCGCTGACAACTTTAGTTGTTTTTATGGAAGCCTCTTTTATCTCATTGTTTGCTTCAGAATTTTTTATTGCTATTTCACCGCCTGAGCAGGAAACAACTAACATAATTGCTATTATCAAAAATAAAATTTTCATATTCAAAACCTGAAATCCTTCAGTATTCCCCTGTCAAACAGCTTGTAGCTTAATATGGATCCTATCACAAATAAAAGAACAACGACAATTCTGTTTCCATACTTCATCCCCACTAAATACCCTATCAGGAATGGAGCTATTATGGCTATATACGGGAAAACTATCTTGGTCTTTCTTTCGTAAATGAGCCTGCCTCCAAAAATGCCGGATATGAATATCAGTATGTAGCTCAGTGCGGCGCTTGGTATCAGCAGCGCCAATACAAGCCCAAGGACCATATCCAGCAGAAGAAAAAGCTCCATCCAGTTCTTGTAAAATGAAAATTCCGCCATTATGGCCCCTTCCAAGCTTTTCTTTCAAAGCTTATGTAATACACGAGCCATAACACGACTCCTGCCAAAACTGACAATACCAAGGCGAAAAAAACAGGTATTTTGACAGTCATCATTAAAGCCGCAATCATCATAGCCGGCAGCACAAATGCGTAAAGCATCCTGCTTCCGAAGAATATCTTGCTTCCGTCAAGAGGGGGCACAGGAAGCATGCTTGTCATCATGTAAATGACATTGAACATGATTGCCTTTTCAATCAGGACATTGTCCGGAAAAAATACCCCAAGCGCCTTTAGAGCTACAATCAGCATCAAAGTGAACAAAGGTCCGGCTAAAGCAACCATTGCCTGGCCGAAATAGTTTAACCCATATCTGAAGAATCCCAACCTGTGCCCTGCAAGGTGATGCAGCATAAATCCTCCGGGCACAAGGATCCATACGCTGCCGTTGCTTACAAAAGCGGCTGCAACAGCGGCTATCAGCCCAAAAGTCCACATCCTGAACTCTATCCTGAATCCTATGGCCAGCCCCCAGATTCTCTGCCCTGCATCATGGACAAGGATTGAAAGTGCAGCTATCAGTATGGCATTGAACATATTGAACAGCCCGACAGAAAAATCAAACTTTTCTGCGCCCCATTCCTTAAAGGATATTATAAACCCTATGACCAGGATTGCTATAGTAAGCCCCCTGACTTCATAAGGCGAGAATTTGTAGTATTTCCTTATCTTGTCTTTAAGGTCTGTTAGCTCAGCCATATTAGTTTAATTAGAAATATAATATATAAGTTTATTGGTTTTATAGTGGCGGAAGTAAATAATTAATCAATTTATCCGCCACTATATTTGTTGGATACAACTTTTTTCAATAAATTATTTGTGTCCAACATTATAACCCAAAGAAAAGGTGTAGCTTACATCACTCTCTTGTTTTTCTTTTATGAGCTCCAAAACATCATCGATATGCCCCGCCCCAAGTATTACAAGAATTTTTTTGTCAGGGCTTGAGTTCATCAGTTTTTTCAGGTTATCGGCAATCACTGCATTTCTCTCCTCAATCAGCACCTTATGGAGATTTGGGTAGCGCTCTTTCAGCTTGTCAACCAATTTCTTTATTATTTTTTTCTCAGGCACGGTCCTCAGGTCAAAATCTATGCTGTTTTTTCTTGTAATTAATACTTTCAATATGTCGGCTATGAAGTTCCATTTCTCCTTCCAGGTTAATTCCTTGGACAGCCTTCTTAATGTGATTTCTATGTCCTGGTCTACCAGGGCAATCCTGATATTGTTTTTCTTTGCCAGCCTGACAGCGAGCTTCATTTCAGAGCCTGGGGCAACTCCGACTAGTTTGCCCAGCTTTTTCTCAGCCCATGCCCCGAACAGTGAAAAAAGAAACCCCTTTATGCCGATTCTTCTGACCATCCTCAGCTCAATTTTTCCCCCCTTCTGCATCAGGGCAGGCAGCCTTTTTCTGTCAAGCTCTAATGCTATTATTCCGGGTTTCTCTGTCTCTATGCATTTTTTGACCTCATTTAAGCTCTGCTTTGCTATATGCGAAGTTCCAAGAAGCACAAGGTTTTTGTAATTCATAAGTCATAAGAAAATTGCCCTTTTTAAAAACCCTTCCAAAAGATTTATATACTAGCCAGTAGATAAAACACCCATAAAAATCTGGTTTAAAAAACAAAAAGGTGATTCAAAATGCTGAAAATGAAAAGGATAAGCGAGACTTACGATATGAAGGTATTCACGGACAATGGCGAGTACTTTGGAGATGTAGAGGAGTCAATTTTGACCCAAAACAAGGTGTTTGGCTGGAGAGTAAGGGCAACTAAAAACTCTTTCCTAAACAAGGTTCTTGGAAGCGCAAAAGGAGTCATCGTGCCGCACCAGCTTGTAAAGTCAATCGGCGACATACTTATCATAAGCAAGGCAGCTGTTCCATCTTATTCTGAAGAAGGCGGAAAGGAAGCGAAGGAAGAGTAATTTTTGAAATTTGTATATGTTTTCAAATGGCTTGGTACAATCCCCTTAGTTGGGGTAAAAAAAGGACAGAGGCGGATATACAAAAAGCTAGATTATTGGAGAGAGCAATTACGTCTATAGATTCAGGTACATACCTTATTAGAGAGATGGGAACAAATTTCTTGACTGAGTCTGTATTTACAGTAACTTTGGGAGAAGCCAAAAAAAGTTTGGATGATACTAAAGATTCTAAGTATATCGGCGCTATAGATGAACTTATCAAAAAATGGGATAACCTTAAGAAAAAAGCAAAATCACTAAAACCTGAGGATATATTACGCGAAACTGAAGCAATAGAAAGAGAGTTAGGAATTTTGAGGGGAACTATTGCACAAGAAATTAGAAATCTATAAGGATTTTATTCTTTCAAATGCCTCCTATGAGCGCTTACATAGCTCCTGAAAAACCAGTTCATGAAATCAATTTCTGTTTTTGTCAATGCATGATAATAAGATTTCCTTTTCTTGTGCTCAATTATTAAAAGAGGATAATTGCTTTTCCTCAATATATAGGCAATAATCAGCCTCCCAATCCTGCCATTGCCGTCTCCAAACGGATGGATTTTCTCAAACTTGTAATGCGCTCTGGCAGCAAGCTCTACAGGATGCATTATTTTCTTGTTTTTATTGTGCCATGCAAAGAAGTCTTTCATTAACTTATTGATATCTTGCCAGTCTGGCGCCCTATAATCTCCAACCTTGACTAAATAATCCCGATATCTGCCTGCTATATCCTGTTTTGTATCTGAAAATACCTCTTTATGCCACTTTAGCAGCAGTATACTGGAAAGTTCAGCCCTTTCACTAATTGCCTTAAAGAATACTCTGGAATGGTTTATAGTCTCTTGGATATCCCTTATTGGCTTGTTTGGCGCTATCTTCCTCCTTATTATCTCCTCTGTCTCATGCAATGTTATCGTTGAGCCCTCTATGGCATTCGTATTGTATGTGAAGGAAATCGACAGGTCAATAAGCATCTCTTTTTTGACGGATTCGGGATATTTTTTCCATTCAGATTTGAAATTTTTCCGAATGACATTTAATTTTTTGAATATGCTCTCCTGCATGCACTCCAGTAGAAAAGCTTCCTTTAGCTCTTCCACATTTGTAGGCACTTCTTTTCCCAGGTATTTTTGCCTATGGACTACTTTATTGTTAAACCTAAAAGAATGCGATAAGTAATGGTAATTATCATATTTAACAACTTCCATACGTAAAAGAATAGAGTTACTTTTATTTAAATATTGTGTTTTTTAATAGAAATGTAACACTATAGATTTTCTAAATCCCCATGACCCTTGCGTTGCAGTAGGGGCAGTTCTTCGGTTTATTTGTTTCCAGGTCAATCTTGAATTTGTAGCCGCATGAAGTGCACTTATGACCTATTTTGCTTGTTTGCTCGGCAATTTCTTTTGCTTCAACCTTATGAAAAGCCTCTGATTCTATCTCTTTGTGTATTTTCTTGTTCTTGATGCAGTCAGGGCAGACCATCTTGCCTATGTCCAAATCCATTTTCAGCGAGGAAGCAGGAACCTTGTTGCTGCATCCCTTGCACGGAACCATTGCATCGTACATATTAATCCCCTTTCATCCTGAAGGCATCTGACACGATTCTTGCGGTGCTGCCTTTTGTCATTATGTTCCCTGAGCCGCAGTAGGGGCACGTTGAAATAACCAGATGCTTTGCCCTCTTGAAATTGTACTTGCATCCCTTGCAGAAGTATTCCTTCATGGGAGATTCCTCTGTTTTTGAAGATTTTTGGATTTTAACATCTTCAATTTTCTTTGTTTCCTGCTTCTGCACCGGCTTCCTCTCAAGGCAGTTCCTGCAAACCAGGCTCTTGCCGTTAGGGTCCATTCTCATCATATTCATGGCATATTCATTGCCGCATTTGTAGCATTTGATTGTCACATCTGTGCTTTTTTCGATGATTCCACCATTTCAATTTTTTTGAGAATGTTAATATTTAAATTTTTGTATTTTTTTGATGAATTTTTGTAACGTGATGATAGCACTATTGATTATAGATATTCGTTTTAATAGGTAACTACCACTGGACATTTGCTCACGCAGACTATATAAACCTCCTTTACTTCTAAAATTGAAAAAGAGAACACGCAAAACTGCTAAATTAAGTCTTTCGGTCTTTGACACAAAAGCCTATTACGCAGTTTCGCTTAACATTCTCTTTTTCTTAAATTCCAAAGTCTTTAAAAAATAAAAAACTTTGGAGGTAAATAAATATGATAAGGTTAACAAAACAGGAAAAAGAAGAAATATGTACATTGATAAATAAAAATACTTCATTAAATCAAATTTCAATAATTACAAATAAATCTAAATCTACACTATATTACTATTATGCAAAAATTAAAAGTAGAAAATTTAGTAAAATTAAATTCAATTACTCAGATGAAGAATTGGGTGAATTTTTAGGAATATTTACTGGAGATGGGGGATTCTACTTTGATAAAGTCAGATACAAGTATATAATAAGAATATACACTGGGTTAGTGGATAAAGGTTATAATGAGGATTTAATTAAGTTCTTCAGCAAAATTTTTGATAAAAAGCCGCACAATTATATAAAGTTTAAAGATAATGTCTGTATTTTATCGTACCATTCTAAAGACATTTATTTGCTTTTAAAAAAATTTTTACATTGGGAAGGGACAAAGACTTACTCAATAAAACTAAAAGAACCGCATAACTATTCGAAAGATTTTTACATTGGCTTCTTAAGAGGATTATTCGATACAGATGGCAATTTTTACAATCCCAAAAATCGAGTTTCCTATGGCACCGTCTCCGAAAAGTTAATATTTCAAGTGAATGAGATTATGAAATACCTTGGATTTTATCCAACTTTATATATTAATAAAAAGGAGAGTTTCTATACTCTAAATTTGCATGGTAAGCCTGCTATGGATTTTTTAGAAGGCGTGCAGCCCAGAAATAAAAGAAAATTAGGCGACTGTGGTCAAGAGGTAAGACATCACCCTCCCATTTAAAGAAGAAAGGTGAGAACCCGGGTTCGAATCCCGGCAGTCGCATCTCTTTAGAAACCTATTTATACCCATCTGCAAAAGCAAGTGTTATGGCATGGGGATTCTTTAACGAGATCGGAAGGAAAATAATACACATAACTATTCTGATTGTCCTGGCGGCTTATTTCTTTATAGAAGACAAGTTCGTTGCATTGGGCTACACTCCTGTGCTTGCAAAGCAGGTCGCATTGCTTGCGCTTGTCGCATTGCTTATATTATTCCTCATACTGGAGTATTTCAGGCTCGAGCTTGGCTGGAAAATGCCGTTTTTCTCTCATTTCATAAGGCCAAAGGAAGAGAACAGGATGTACGGGGTTATTTTTTTCCTTTCAGCAACAATAATATCGCTTGCGGTATTTGACCACAAGATTGCCCTGGCTGCCCTGCTCATGACCACTTTTGGAGACATGACGGCTGCATTGGTTGGCAAAAGATACGGCACTACTCTTATCTACAGGAACAAGACATGGGCAGGGTTTATAGGCGAGCTTTTGGTAAACTTAGTTGTAGGGTTTTTAATACTTGACAGCATATACGTGATACTTGGAATGGCTATAATAGCGACAGTTGTAGAAACTTTGGTTGATGAGTTGGATGATAATTTAATAATTCCTATATTCTCCGGATTTGCAGGCCAGGTAATTTTGTTCAGCCTGTGATTTTAGCCAACAGCTGCTTTTCTTCTATCGGCTCGACCATTGCAAACATGGACTTCAAGCCGGTCTCTAAAGAGTCCTCGTCACAAATCTTATGGTGCGTATGCGGGAATATAACCCATTTCTTGTCGGACTCAGAAAAGGGATTCACAAAAATTATGTTAAGGAACTTGAAGCCCGTAAGCGCATTCCAGCTTTTCACAATTGCCTCAAAGTTTTCTTTTGAATTCAGGGTTACAATGCTGAAATAAGAATTGCTGCTTATTTTTTTTATTATGGAATCCATGTCCTTCAGCTGCGGCGCGACTATTACATACTGCTCCCGATCCTTGTATTTGACATACACATCAAAGCCGTCTTTATTTCTTTCAATCTTCTCAATCTTTTTTGCAAGGATGTCCTTGTTTTTAAGAAAATTTATCGCCCACTCGGCCAAAAAAGAATGCGCTTTGCTTTCCATAAGTGGCTTCTTAGAAGATTTATTTATAAAATTAACGCTTGGCGCTGATGGGCTTAATCATTCTCCACTCTTGGGGCAAGTATGAAAGAAAGCATTACCCTGTCAACTGCCTTATAGTCAATCTTTAAAGGGTAATCCTTGTTGAAGGAAATGGTTACTTCATCGCTCAGCTTCGAGCCGTTTATCATTTTTTTCAGGTACTCTATACTGTATTTTGCCTTGACTTTTTCGTCGCCTGAAGTGCTTATCTTTGTAATTTCGTCCTCTTTTATCTCTATCATTGCCTGGTTTAGGTCGCCCTCTGCCTGCAGTGTGAATTTTTTCGGCTCTGCTATGAATGCAACTGACTCGCCTACGACATCGGCGTCTGCGATAGCCTCGTTTAGAATGCTTGATGACGTTTTGACAGAGACAGGAAATTTCAGCTCAGGGACTTTCTGCTCCTTCTCTTCCAGCTCAATCAGCGGCAGGTAAAAAGTCCTTGTATTGCCGCTCTTCAGCTCTACTTTCAGCCTGTCATTCTCCAGTTCAAGGGTCAGAATGTCTTTTGGGGAAGCCCTTCTTAAGATCTGCTTGAAGTTGCTTAAATTTATGCCAAGCTCAACATCCTTTTTAACATCATATTCCGTGAAAGTGCTGCTTAATAGCTTGAAGACAACCATTGCTACATTTGCAGGGTCCATTGCCACAAGCTCTATGCCATTGGAATTTACCTTGAACCTTGCCTCATTGACTAAGTCAGAAATGATTGATATGCTTTCCTTTAAGTAGCCAGGCTCCGCTAAAGTCAGATGCATTTTATAAAACCCCCAAATAAATTATATAGAAGTTATTGTTATCTATTTATATATTTTTGTGTTCAAATGTTCTGTTGCACAATTAATCCTTCTTTTTGATAAACACTAACACACCTCTTCCAATGTGCTCCTTTGGAGCATCGATCTTTGCACCAGTTCCAAACTTGGTTATCTTCTTCTCAAACATCCCTTCA
>JACPMV010000015.1 GCA_016185845.1 Candidatus Woesearchaeota archaeon
CAAATCAGCAGCATCTTTTATGTTTTCATCAGAGCTTAATCCCTTGACAGGCATCATTATTCCATGAACATTTTCCTTGCCGATTGCGTCTGCGACCAATTTCGCGCTTAAAGAAGAGTCAATGCCTCCGCTCAGCCCTATGACTGCCTTTTTAACATTATTTTTCTGGAAGTATCCTCTAATCTCTTTTATTAGCTCGCCATATACTCGTTTAGCATCATTCATTTTGGCATTATGACTTTAATATCATTTAAAAATGTTTTGAGAAGTTGTTTTTATTGTGTGTCAGTTCTGGTACTTAAGCCTAAACAGAATCTAAGGATAGCTTGTCTGATAGATTCTTCTGACACCTCTGGATTTCCTGTAACTTGTATAGAACCCTTAACGACTCTTACGCCATCTTGATTAGTTTGTTTGGCTGTAACTTGAATACCATCTCCAGTCAATAAATAAGTATCCGATGAGTGTGGTTGCGTAAATGTAACGCTAAAACCTGTGATAGGTGCCACTAAACGTAATTGGGTGTACAAATCTACAGGAGTTGTCCCTAATTGTCTCCCATCAGCTAAAGGAGCAACATAATCAATTGCCATTAGTTATAGTTTTGCTTTCTCATTTAAAAATCTTTTTAAATAAACGCTACTAGCTTAGCTTATGGTCAAAGCCATAATCTTCGACTTGGGGAATGTCATAATCAAGTTTGATGAAGCTCCTACTTTCAGGAAATGGGCGGAATGCGGCAATAAACCATTTTCTGATGTCAAAAAATACCATGGAAACTCGCCAGCCAGGAAGTCATTTGAAAGAGGCGAGATAACTCCAAAGCAGTTTTATTCCAAATACACCCGGGATTTAGGGCTAAAAATAAGATATAACGATTTTGTAGATAATTACTGCGATATTTTCACAATAAACTGGGAAGTTGAAGAAATAATAAAATCACTGAAAGGAAAAATAAGATTAGTCTTATTGTCAAACACAAATGTTTTGCAGTACGAGTATTGCAAGAAAAGGTTTAAGGTGCTTAAGCTTTTTGACGAGCGCATCGCTTCCCACGAAGTTGGCATGAGAAAACCAAATCCATTTATATTTCTGAAAGCAGTCCAAAAAGCAGGTGTTTTGCCGTTCAACTGCGCCTATTTTGATGATATTGCTGAGTTTATTTATGCTGCAAGATGCCTTGGGATAAGGGCATTTCAGTACAAAAATACGGAAAAGTTAAGAAAAGACTTAAAAAAGATAAGGGTTTTATGACAAAGATGAAAATTGATAAAATGATTTTTTTATTGTTAATTGGAATTGTGATAATCGGGTGCAGCCAGTCTGGCAAAAATGACGAGCTTGTGAAAAATCTTGTCCTGCAGCACGCCAAGGCATGGGAAACGGGAGATTACGGGTTATTGGATTCTATACTGCATAAGGATTTGGTTTTTGCATATCCTGGAAGAAGGCTAAACAAGACAGAGACTTTAAAGGATTTAGTAGATTACAATGCATCTTTCAAAGACACAAAAATATACATCAATAAGATAATAATTGAGGGGAATGACTTGGCTGTTGAATGGCAGTTTGCCTCAACCAATAAGCTAACTGGAAACAGGACTGCTGTGAGCGATGCCATAATAGGAAAAGTACAGGACGGCAAAATCATAGTCTGGAAAGAATATCTTGACGGAAGAGTAAGCAGGATGCAAGTTGCCGGTAATTTATCTTTGGAGGAAGGACAAGAGCCGTTTCCGTGGCCGAGGAAGAAATGAATCATTTAGTTCAATAAATTTAAGAGTATAGTTGAATAACCAATTCTATGGCAGATGTATTATATGTTCATGGATTCACAGAGAATACACAAATCCGTAGAGAATTATTTACATTTTACAGTAATTTACTAAATGCCAATATTAACGGCCTTATGCTTATGCATCCAGTACTTGCCAAGGAAACACTGGACGGGCTTTTAAGGGGACAATCCTCTGAATTTCAGGGAAGGGTCACTGGGTATTTTGATGATATGTTTAGCGGCATCGGTATTTGGACTGAATGGTCATCTACAAATTTCATTGATGAGTTTTATCAAAGTCAAATGCATGTTGATTTTTTCAGATTCGCCCAAGGCACATTAGACAAGGCTTGGTATTTAGTAATACAAAAGCGAGGAGATGCAGTGATTTCAAGGGAAGTTAAGAAACCTTTATAAATTCTCCAATTATCCATTTTCCATGGACGTAGCAATTCTATACTCGGGCGGAAAAGACAGCACTTTTGCCATACAGCACGCAAAAGACAGTGGCTGGAACATAAGATATTTGATATCAGTAAAGCCGACAAGGAAAGACTGCTTCTTGTTTCATTTTGCCACAGTAGAGCAGACAAAAGACCTGGCTAAAATGCTCGATATTCCTCATTTCTATGTAAAGTGCAGGGTAGCTGATCCTGTGAAGGAAGCTAATATTGTAAAGGAAGTGGTGGAGAAAAATCAGAAGAAGCTTAAAATTGACGCTGTTGTCTTGGGCGGAACCGGGCTGCAGGAAACACAACTGAAAAGCATACAGGATGCATTAAGGCCGTTGAAAGTTGACGCATTTGCTGCCCACGCAGGGGAAGAGCATGATTTGGTCATGGAAAAAATGCTTGAGAACGGCTATGAAATAATGATAACCCAGATTGCTTCAGACGGATTAAAGGACTGGCTTGGCAAGAAAATAACAAAGGAGAATTTTGCCCAGTTAAGGAAAGATTCTGTCAAATACGGCTTCCATATAGGGTTTGAAGGCGGCTACGCTGATACTTTGGTTACCGACTGCCCATTGTTCGCAAGGAAAATGGTTGTTGAAGACATGTCAGTCATATTTGACGACAATTACTGCGGGCATGTTGTTGTGAACAAGCATAAAATGGAAGATAAAGAAAAGATTGAATTGCAGAAGATTGCTTAGATTTCTTAGGTAAGCGTGTATCTGGTTAATGCTTTAACCGCATTTTTGTGAGAATCAGGCAAATTTGAATTCTTGACAAGCCTTACGAGTTTATTATACCTCCAAAATGATTGAAAAGGCAAATTAGGATGTTCCATCATTTTTCTTGCCTGTTCTTTGAATTGGGCAACTGTCAACAATCTCTCTCGTGAATTTGGTGAGCCCATTGTTTTCTGAAACTCTTCCAAGCTTGGCGCAAAGCCAAAGCTGGAATATCCAATCAGATATTTATCTCTAATTAAATATGCTTCAAGCAGATGGTAGCTGGTATAGCCATTGACTGTTTCCTCTTTTCCGGTTTGCAGCATTGCAAGCCTTGCGCTGTAATCTAAGCCTCTAAACTGGCCACCATCAACAAGCGGCGCATGCCTTTCGTTTAATGTAATAGCTAGTCTTGTATCAGGCAAATAAAGATATTCGTTTGCGTCCAAGAAAAACTCCCGCCCTAGAGGAGAATCCGCAGATTTCCAGATATAAGTCTGCGGCCTGGCAGTTAAGATACTATCTAAACCAAAACCCATTTCACTGCAACTGCTTATTCTTTAACATGCTTCCTGCAGAAAGCTTTCCTGCCCCGCTTGCAAGCACAACAACTAATCCCGCTATAAGCACAAGCACAAACTCATATCCTCCGTTTGAGACTAGCAATCCGTTCTTCAGGTGCACCAGGAATAATGCCACCAGCATATTAGCCAGCAGTAATACAGAAGACCATCTTGTAACTACGCCTAAGATTAAAAACAATCCACCTGCAAATTCAACAACAGAAACTGCAAGAGCCGAATAAAGAGGAACAGGTACGCCAAGCGATGCTAAAAAATTAACAGTGCCTGTAAATCCGCCTGCAACAAACAGTTTCAGATATCCGTGATACAAGAATATAACTCCCAAAACAACTCTTAACAGTGTCAAAGACCACCCATTCAAATTATTCTTTTTAGCCATAAATCAGCACCCCCAAAATCAATATTGATGATACTGTCGAAACAATGCAGTATATGCACCATTTTTTCAGTATAAATTTCTGCACATAAGCAAGGTAAAGCGAAAACAAAACTGAAGCAATGCTTATACCTACTAGAAAATAGTAAACAGGCAGGGATATAAAAACATTTCGATTCAGCAAAAAGCCGTAGGCAAAAACCATTACATAGTAAATCATTCCGGGAATCGTGTTTTCTATCCCAAAAGTCTTTCCGTACCTGCTTCTTACAACAGCATCGCATTCAGCCTTTGAGAAGCAGTACAATGGCTTGTTATATTTCTTGGAGTAGAAGATGTAATAAGAGACTAAAAAGCCTATTAAAGACAAAATCATAAGGTAGATTTCTTTCATTTTCCCATCTTGGAGCTTTTATAAATATGCGGCATGTAAGAACTGATTCTTATAACTTCTGCTTTTATATTTCTTTTCTTTAATTCTTCCTCAAGCTCATTTTTTTGGACTTTCTGGTCATAACCTAAACAGATTACATCTGGCCTTATTTCCTCAATTATATTAAAAATATTGCCCTGCTTTCCAAGCACAGCTTCATCAACGATTTCAAGGCTCCTGACATTTTCCAATCTTTCCCTTTCATTATGCAAAGGCTTTTTGCCTTTCACCTTCTCTGAAGTCTCGTCTCTTGCAACAACCACAACCAGTTTATTTCCGTATTTCTTTGCCTCGGAAAGAAAATACAGGTGCCCAGGATGGATTATGTCAAAAGTCCCTGCGCACATTACTGTTTTCATAAGAAAAAGGGAAAAAAGGGATTATAAAAATGTTCTTACAATCAGTTCATGGTCAGGTAAGCGTGAGCTGGATTTAATAAAACCCTATGGAAATCACCATCATTTTGGACAAAACAAGGCCTTTCCGCCTCTCTTAAGGATTCGCCAAATTCGTCTAATATCCTTGCCTGCAGGTCTTTAAGCCTTGATTGTTCTAAGATTAATTGCTGGTCTCCATCCAGCATCAGTATAGGGCTGCCACCCCTATGGAATAAGGTAGTGTCAGGGTTCCAACTCAATACTTCATAACCGCGTGTTGTAACTATACTTGCATCAAAAACTATTTTAGGGCTGGACGATTCATTCGGTCTGTCCCGAGCATAATAAACAAAATTAACTAAACCTGGTCTGGCCCCATAGTTTAATCTGCTTGCAAGTGCAACAGCAAAATCTCTGTCCAAGTCAACTCCATGCAGAACGTCGTGGACTAACTCGTCTGGAAAAGCATGAGCATTGTTCTGCAATAATGTAATTTGCCTGGCTAACAATGCCTCTAGCTCACTTCCATAAAGAACCCTATCCTCCATATCATGCTTAATATTTTTGGGTGCTGCTACGGCAAAACCTATAGGGGTCCTCATAGAAAAATTTGGGACTGCACTTACAACAACATGTTTTTCCGCGTAATGAGTTTCGTATGCCATTTAATTATTAATTTTTTAAGGTTTAATAATAATATTAAGCATCAAAATACAGATTAAATTCCCACGGATGGGGTCTTAGCCTTACAGGATCGACTTCTTTTGTCCTTTTGTAGCTTATCCATGTGTCAATCATGTCCTGAGTGAAAACATTTCCGGCAAGCAAAAACTTGTGGTCGTTCTCCAACGCGTTCAATGACTCGGAAAGCGAGCCCGGAACGCTCTTCACTTTTGCAGCTTCTTCCGAGGACAAATGATAGATGTCCATTTCCATCGGCTCTCCGGGGTCTATTTTTCTTCTTATCCCGTCAATGCCTGCCATGAGCATGGCTGAAAATGCAAGATAAACATTGCATGAAGGGTCGGGAGTCCTGAACTCCACTCTTTTTGCCTTGTCGCTTGTGGAATACATAGGTATCCTCACAGCAGCGCTTCTGTTTCTTTTGGAATATACAAGATTGACAGGCGCTTCAAATCCAGGAACCAGTCTTTTGTAGGAGTTTGTTGTCGGCGCAATCAAGGCGCATAGCGCAGGAGCATGCTCAAGCAATCCCCCTATGTAGTGCTTTGCAGTCTCGCTGATCATTGCATAGCCGTCCTTATCGTAAAACAAATTTTTGCCTGACTTCCACAAGCTTTGGTGCACGTGCATGCCGCTTCCATTGTCATTAAACAATGGCTTTGGCATGAAGGTTGCTGTCTTTCCATGCTTTACTGCAACATTCTTTACTATATACTTGTACATCATCACCTGGTCTGCCATTCTTAGCAAAGGCGCATATCCCATGTCAATCTCGCATTGCCCTGCAGTGGCAACCTCATGGTGATGGCATTCCACATTTATTCCGGACTTGATTAAAGTTTCAACAATCTCGTTCCTGATGTTCTGCAATGAATCAGTCGGGGCGACGGGAAAATATCCTTCCTTGTATCTTGGCTTGTATCCCAGATTTGGGCTTCCGTTATTTTCTGCGCCGGTATTCCAGCTTCCCTCAGAAGAGTCAATGTAATAATACCCGCAGTTCTCCTTTTGGTCATACCTTATGCTGTCGAAAATAAAAAATTCAGCCTCAGGCCCGTAATAGGCAGTGTCTGCAATCCCGCTTTCCTTAAGATACGCTTCTGCCTTTTGCGCGATAAACCTGGGATCTCTTGAATATGGTTCCCCTGTCTCAGGGTCTTTTACATTCCCTATTATGCTTACTGTATCATAAGAGAAAGGGTCTGTGAATCCTGTCTTCAAATCAGGCATGAGAAGCATGTCGCTTTCATTTATATCCTTGAACCCCCTTATTGATGAGCCGTCAAACCCAAAGCCGTTCATTATGGAATTCTCGCTTAATTCTGATATTGGAACCGTAAAATGCTGCCAGGTGCCAGGCATGTCTGTAAACTTCAAGTCAACAAACTTGACTCTTTCCAGGTCCCTTTTCATGCTCTCAACAAAATCTGCCTTTGTATTTCTCGCAGGCTCCTTCTTTATCATTTCCAGTATTTCTGTTGCACCCATGTTCAGCACCCCGCTTGCTTTTTTATCAGAATTAGGATAAACAGAGTTTGATTAATGTTTATATACTTATTGCAGATATTATTAAACAAAAAGATAATAAAATCAATTAAATTTAAATATTTGTTTAATTTTCCAATGAAAATTGGTGTGAAACTGAACAAATGGAACTTGACGAAACCGATAAAAAAATATTGAACGCAGTCATTGAAAACTCGCGGCTCTCGCTGAGGCAGATAGCAAAAAAACTTGGAGTTTCTGTAGCAACGGTCATGCACCGCCTCAACAGGCTTGAAGATGAAAAAATAGTCAAGAAATACACATCTTACCTTGACTATGAGAAGATAGGTTATGATGTCGAAGTCATAATTGAAATCAGAATCTCAAAGGGCAAGCTTCTTGAGGTTGAGAAAAGGCTTGCAGTGCATCCGAACGTATTCGGCATTTATGATGTGACAGGGGCATTTGATGCAGTCGTATTGGCAAGGTTCAGGAACAGGAGGCAGATGGACAACTTCCTGAAGAAGATACAGACTTACGAGTTTGTCGAAAGGACAGAGACAAAACTGGTGCTGAAGACGATAAAAGAGGAAAATATAAGGGTGGAATAGATGGGGCTGCGGAGATTCGAACTCCGGCCGGACCCAGTTTAGGCAACCTTTTCATTGGTGCAAAAGTTCGTTCGAGGGATTTTATGTCCCTCTCCGTTTTCTTTTGGTCAAGCTTTTCTTTGCGAGGCTTGCGAGCAAAGAAAAGGTTGTCCCCAAGGGCCAATTCTGCCTAGCTATACTACAGCCCCATGGCAAAAGAAATCCGCAGCCAGAATAAAAAGATATTGGAATTTCCCGAGAGCCCGCAACTAAAAATGATTTAATTAAGAAATTATGCCGGAAACTCCGTCTGTTATCAGCCCTACGGCAATTGCAGCAAGAATTATGCCCATTATCCTTGATATCACAGTAGTCCAGTGCTCGCCCAGTATCCTATAAATTCTTGACGAGTTGCTGAGTATGATCCAGGTAGCCGATAATGCCAAGATGGCTGCTATGGCTGTCACGTACGGCCCGTTTTCATTGACTAATATTATGGTCACTGCAAGCACTCCGGGACCTGTAAGGAGGGGGGTTCCCACAGGCACGCTCAAGTCATTTCCATGCGTTTTAATAAACCTGCCCATGACACCCAATACAGACATGACGCCCATCACCAATAGGATAATGCCGCCTGCTATCTGAAAGCTTGTCAAGTCGATGCCGAATAAGCTGAATATTCCAACGCCAAAAAATAAGAATATGAAAAGCAAAACTCCTGCAACCAAAACAGACTTATTTATATTTTTCCTTATCTCGATGGAAGGCATCCCCTTTGCCAGGCCTATGAAAATAGGCAAAATGCCTACAGGATCCATTATTACAAACAAGGTTATAAACGCCTCTAGGAGCTTTTCCATCTTGATTCAAAAATACGCCGTCATTTCCCTTTAATGCTTTTTTGTATCGGCAGCTTGCTCAAAACATTTTTTCCGCCTTTTTTTCTCGGCAGCAAGATAAAAATGGATATGCCTGCCACAGCTATCGTATACATTATGGAGTACCTTACTATGTTTGAAGCGTCGTTTGCCGTATATGCATAGAATATCAGGCCGACTACGCCGGCAAAGAATAATACAGGTGCCAATGCATGGTAGCCCATTTTTTCCGTGTGGAAGTATACTGCTGAAATCAAAAAGAATGAAATGATTGTGAAAAAGAAGAAGATCAGGACAAGATTCATGAATCTGATGTCTTCAAAGTGTATTGCAGAATATACTGAAACATACATAGTGAACAGAAATGACACCAATATAGAAGTATAATAAAACCACGGGGCAGTATTTCCTGCCAATCCCTCTTTTTTTACAGGCATATTCAAACTCTCTGATTCTTAATATTTAAATCTTATTGTTTTGCTTCATATTCCGATATCACCTTGTCAGCAACGCTTCTTACCTCATTTGATGATATCGCAAACCCAAGGCCTTCAAAGCCGCCAACCTTGAAGTTGTTTATTCCGACTATTTCGCCTTTTGTATTGATTAATGGGCCTCCCGAGTTGCCCGGGTTGATTGGAACATCTGTCTGCACATAATCCAGGCTGTTAAATTCCCTGAATGCGCTCACAATGCCCTCTGTGACAGTAAATGAGAGCCCGG
Organism: Candidatus Woesearchaeota archaeon; assembly: GCA_016185845.1. Lineage (GTDB taxonomy): Archaea > Nanobdellota > Nanobdellia > Woesearchaeales > GW2011-AR4. The sequence continues at coordinate 9,085 of JACPMV010000015.1, forward strand.
CAGGATTTCCTGCTGCTATTACCTTTTCCCCGACTTTCAGCCCATCAGAATTGCCGAAACCGAGGGGCTTCAAGCCCGGCGCATCTATCTTAAGAACAACTATATCTGCCTCAAGGCTGTATCCCGCAAGCTCCTTGATATCATATCTATCGCCTGAATATGTATGCACCCTGATTGTGGAAGCGCCGTTAATGACATGGACATTTGTTATTACATAGCCTTTTGAATTTATTATAACCCCGCTGCCCTGCCCCTTGTCAGTGCTTATGCTAACAACAGACTGCAGGACATCATCAACAATTGCGGAAAAATCAGCGCTTTTTATCTTGATGTTCTTGACTTCTGTCTTTAATTCATCAAGCTTGATGTTGCTCTGCTGCTCAATCTGGTCGATAAGATTTGATAATGTCTTCAAGTCCTGCTCATTCTTTTTTTTAAAATTGTCCAGGGCATTGTCAAGAAGCGCTAATTGGGCTGAAAGGTTGCTTCCTAAGCTGTATATGTCAGACTTCAATCCCTGAATATTTTCCTCTGTCTTTTGGCCTAAGCCTGTTATTTTTGCATTATAATCCTGCCTTGCAAGGTTCAAATTATAGTTGAAGTAATAGGACAATCCCCCAATAACTATCAAAATTGAGAATATTGCCGCTAAAATCTGGGTTTGCTGCTTCATCTTACTCTTTTACCTTATATTCCGCGTCTATATATTCTTTATGATTTTTGTGTTTTTTATGAATTTTTCCGGATATTTTTAGCTTTATCACTGCAATCAAAAATACAAATAATGAAAACAGCAATACTAATAAGATTATCAATAAAGGCAATGCAAACAAAAAGCCGATTATGATCAAATACCACTTTGAAAGAAAAGCTAATAATGCCCATCCTTTGTCTTTTGCATAAAGATGTATAAAATAGATTACCCCGTATGCAGCAGAAGCCAGCTTATAATTCTTTAATTCTATGCATTTAACCGCGACATCATTAAGCTTTTGCCTGTCTTTTGCAGGTATAAAACACAATGCAGCAAGCTCAAACTTGTTTTCTGACACAAATAAATCCCCTAGTTTTACCAGCCTTTCCCTGTCGTTTGCCTTTTCCAGTATTTCTATCGCTTCCATCAGCCTGCCCTGCCTGTAAAGCTTTTCGCCGACATCTGTCAGGATATTTTTCCTTGACTTTTCATCAAGCATGGAAAGGTTTACGGAACTTATGCCCTCTTTCAGGATTTTCTCGACAATTGGGTGGTCCATAATGATTCCATTAGAATTGGATTATTTAAAGTTTATTGAATTATCTACCACTGGACATCCGTGCGCGTAAGCTATTTAAATGTATTCTGCCATCTCTTGGGCTTATGAAAATGAATTGTAATGATGTTTTAATAGGAAAACCAGCCTTAAATATAGATACCAACCTTGCCTATTTTATTGGGGTGCTGAACTCAGACGGATATATTTACATATTTAATGACAAAAAGCGCAATAGAAGACAAATTAGATTAGGGCTAGAAATAGGTACTAAATCAATAACTATGGGTTTAAAATTTAAGAATATTCTTTTTAATTATTTTGGTAAATCCGTGAATTTAAGACAAAGGCAAAATAGAACTACATTAAGCTTACAGACATCTATTAATAAATGTTGGAATCTTTTTAAAAATTGGAATAATGGGAAAATACCTGAAGATATTAAAAATGATAAATCATTGTTTGGCGCATACTTAGCTGGACTAATAGACGGAGATGGTTATATTAAGATTAAGAAGGATGTGGCAGATAGGCTTATTCCCCAATGTGTTGTAAGGATAGCAAGTGGTCGTCCATTAGAACATATTAAGAGTTTAATTGAAGAGCATGTTAAATGCAGAGTCCATTTTGAATTTCATAAAAAAAGTAAAGGTGTAAATACTAATTTTTATATTTCAAAGAAAAGTATACAATTTGTAGAAGAATATGTTTATCCACATTTAGTAATGCCTCATAAGTTGGCTGCCCTTGAAAGATTTTTCAATATGAAAGGCGGGCCTGCGAGGATTCGAACCCCGATTTCGGCTCCTATTAGTATAAACTAATAAGATCAACCGGTCCGAAGCCGATTGCACTATCCGTTATGCTACAGGCCCATAATTTAAAATCATATCTCAGATATTTAAACTTATTTGATAAAAATAGCCGATAGAATCAAATTTTAGTTATTTCGCCAAAGTTGATTTTACTATCTTCGCCTTCAAAACCTTTTTTCCCTGAACTTCTTCAATTATAATCTTAAAGTTCTGATAATGTATCTCGTCCCCTGCCTTTGGCGGCCTGCCAAGGGTTGATGAAGCAAAGCTGTCAAGGCTGTCATAGTCAGATTCCCTTATCGACATGCCTGTCTTTGAATTAAGGTCATCTATTTCAGCTGTTCCCTTTGCGTCCCATTCATTTTTTGTTATCTGCATCACGCTCGGGTTTATCCTGTCGCTTTCATCGACAATTTCCCCGACAATCTCTTCAAGTATATTCTCAATTGTAACCAATCCTACAACCTGGGCCTTGTTGTTTATGACAACTGCCATGTGCTCTTTTCTTGCCTGGAACAGCCTTAGCATGAAATCCAGCCTCTTGTTTTCAAACACAAAAAACGGCTTTTTCATTATGTCCTTTACAGGAACATCAAGCTTGTCATCCTTTGCCTGGTGAAGCGCATCCTTTAGATATAATATTCCCACAATGCTGTCCCTGTTTTTCTCATAGACCGGAAACCTTGAATAGAGCTTGGTTGATGACAGCTTAAGCACATCCCTTATTTTCATTTCAGATTCTACCATCATCATTATTTTCTTCCGGGTCATGACATCAGCAACTGTAGTGTTTCCAAAATCAAAAATCCGCTGTATCAGCCTTTTTTCAACCGGCTTTATTGAGCCTTCTTCCTCGCTGTACCTGACTATGCTTTTCAGTTCTTCCTTGGTGAAGCTGGGCGATTTTTTTGCTCCGATAAGAATGCTTATTGCTTTTACCAAATAATCAAGCAGTTTGATCAGGGGGTAAATGAGAACACTGAAGTGCCAGACAACTGGGGCGATTATCGGCGAAATGGCTTCATTGTTGTTTGCGCCTATTGACTTGGGCACTATGTCGCCAAAAACAAGTATGACGAATGCCGCAATCCCTGTTGCTATGCCCAATGCATTATTCTGAAAATAACCTATTGTAATGGAAGTTGTTATGACGGCTGCTGCAGTATTCACTACGTTATTGGTTATTAATACAGTTGATAAAAGCATCACGGGCTCGTCTTTCAGCCTTTTGACATAAATTGCGCCAAATTTCTTTTTTTCTATCCACAACCTGACCTTGTATTTGCTCACAGAGAGCAAAGAAGCTTCAGCCATTGCTGACAGCGCCGAGACTATAATCAATCCAATCAATATCAGGATTTGGGTGTAAATAGTCATTTTAGCTACATCCTTTCAAGTACCTCAATTCCTAACAAATTCAATCCATTTTTTATAACTTGCCTTACGGCGCTTATAAGCAGTAATCTTGCATCCTTTATTTTTTTATCTGACTTCAAAATATTATGCGCATGATAGTATTCGTTGAATTTCTGGGCCAGGGAATATGTATAGCTGGCAATCAAATGGGGCTTCAGGTCATTTGATGATTTAAGGATTGTTTCAGGAAAATTTGACAACAGCCTTATCAATTCCGTTTCTTCCTTTTCTTTTAGCAAACTTAAATCCGCTTTGGGATTTAGTTTATCTTTTGCCAGTATGCTGCTTATCCTTGCATAAGCATACTGAATATAAGGGGCGGTTTCGCCTTCAAATGACAGGGCGTGCTCCCAGTCAAAAATTACGTTCTTTTCAGGGCTTACCCTCAGGATTCCGTATTTTACTGCGCCGTAGGCAATCACTTTTGCTTCATTTTCATCAGATTTTCCGTACCTTTTTTTCATCTCTTCGTTTGCCTTGCCCAACGCCTCTTTCATGAAATCGCTCAATAAGACCAGATTGCCTTTTCTTGTGGACATCTTTCCTTCCTGAAGAAGAACAAAGGAATAGTAGACTGCTCTCGGAGGCTTTAATTCCAGCTCTTTCAGCGCCGCAAATACCTGCTCAGAATATGACTTGTGGTCTTCTCCAAAAACCACTATATTATCGGACTTGCTGATTTTATCTATATGATAAGTAATATCCCTTAATGGATACAATGCTGTCCCGTCCGCTCTCGTCAAAACTAAAACAGGCACTTTTACCCCCAGTCCGTAGCCTTTCTGGTCCAGAACCCACCTGTTGAACCCGTCTATGAACAGCTTGCCTGTTTTCTCAAGCTTCCTTAATGTTTTTTCAGTCTCCTTGCTCCAGAGATATTTTGATTCGTAGTCAAATACATCATATTTTATTCCAAGCTCTGAGAATATTTTTGCCTGGCCGTCGATGCATATTTTTACGACATTCTCAAATTTCTTTCTTATTTCCTTGTCGTTTTTTTCCAGCTTGTTCAGCAATTCAAATACCTGCTTTTCAAGCTCCGGATTTCCCTCCATTTTTTTGTTGATTTCTATGTAAATTTCCAGCAGATTGCCAAATGAAACATTTTTTTTGCTTTCCGCCCCTAAAACGAGCATTGCAATCTGCTTTCCGACATTGTTTACAAAATAATGCACTTCAACTTTATATCCCTGGAACCTCAATATTCTCGCTATTGAATCCCCAATCATTGCATTTCTTGCCCTTCCGACATGCGGGCTTGCATTTGGGTTGATGCTCGTATGCTCCAAAAGTATTTTTTTATTTTTCCCGACATTGGCTGAGCCGTATTTTCCTTTTTGCTTCAGGACCTGATTTATCGTGTCCTGCGCTATTTTATTTTTGCTTACGAAGAAATTAAGGTAAGGGCCGAGAGATTTGGCTTCACTTACCAATTTAGTGGGCCTGAATTTATTTGCTAATTCCTTTGAGATATCATTTGGGCTTTTCTTCCACTCTTTAGCCAGGACAAAGCATGGAAATGCGTAATCGCCCATTTCAGGGTTTGGAGGAACCTCTAATTCAATATTTTCCAGTTTCGCCTCTTTTTTGAGAAACTTTGCTATTTCTTCCCTGAACTCGTCCATAAGAAAACAATAAAAAAGGTGGGATTTAAAGGTTTTGGTCAATCACACGGATTTAAGCCCTATTGGAAATATTTAGGCTTTAACGCCGCATTCTATTTTGTTCTCTTAATCATTTCGATGACCTGCTCCTTAGTCATCTTCTCAGTAATGCTTTCTATTTCCTTGACGCTGTCGCCTTTGCTGATGCCCATGCTTTGGAAGAACTTTATGGCTTTGCCTGGCCCAAGCTTCTTGAATACAGCTTCCACGCCTTCCTCAATCATTGATGTTTCCAATATTGTTTCCATTTTTAACCGCTAAATGAATCAATAAACTCCTTTGATGCCAATATTTTTAGTTTATAGCCTTTTGGCAATAAAAAGATTTCTATTTAATTCTTCTATTTTTATAATTTTTAGGTTGTATTTTTTAGCCATCCTTTTAATCTCATCCATCTTAGCCATCCTCCCATTCTCCCCAATAATCTCACATATAACCGCAGCAGGATACAATCCAGCCAGTTTGCAGAGTTCAATCGCTGCTTCCGTATGGCCTGCCCTTTTTCTTAGGCCGCCTTCGTCGCATCTCAAAGGGAAAACATGGCCCGGCTTTGCCAAGTCATTTGGCTTTGTGTTTTTACCAATAAGCGCTTTTATCGTTTTAGCCCGATCATAGGCTGAAATCCCGGTTGTCGTTCCTTTCTTATAATCAGCAGAAACAGTGAATTTGCAATGATGCAGCTCTGTATTGACTTTTGTCATTAGAGGGAGGTTCAGATCATCCAGCCTTTTGCCCAGCATCGGCACGCAGACCAATCCTCTGGCATGTTTAATCATGAAGTTTATTTTTTCAGGCGTGACTTTCTCTGCGGCAAGAATTAAATCACCTTCATTTTCGCGGTGCTTTTCATCTATGACAATCAGGAATTTTCCTTTTTTGAAATCCGAAATTGCATCTTTTAGTGTTGAGAATGGCATTTTTAGTTTGTTGATAAATTTAAAAATTATTAAAAATAAACGAACTTTTACAAATAACCTTCTACAAGCATATCCTTCCCAATCCGCGAGCATGCAGTATCTTTCAGGTTAATTGCCTTGTCTATCTTGCTGACTCCAAGATTTCCTATTGCTCCGTGGCCGTTTCCTATGAGCTTCGGCGCGGTAAATATCATTATCTTGTCAACTACCCCTGCCTGGATGGCAGATGAATTGAGCTCGGAGCCCCCTTCTATCATTACGCTGGTAATTTCATGCTTTCCAAGCTGCTTCATCAGGTCTGTAATGTCCACCATGCCCCTGCTTGACTTTGCTTCAATTACCCTTATGCCCTTGTCCTTCATTTTTTGGATTTCATTCTTAGGCGCCTTGTTGGTTGTGGCAATTATAAGCTTTCCGGGATTTTTCATCAGATTGCACTTTTTAGGCATCTTTAAGGCACTGTCGACAACAATCTTCAAGGGGTCCTTGCCGGCGTATAATCTTGGGGTCAGCTCCGGATCATCCCTCAGCACAGTATTAAGGCCCACCATAACAGCATCCACTTCTGTTCTTAATTTATGCACCAATGTCCTTGCTTCCTTGCTGGTGATATATTTAGAATCTCCTGTCTTTGTTGCAATCCTGCCGTCAGCGCTCATCGCAACCTTGATGATGACAAAAGGCTTTTTTGTTTTCACCCATTTTATAAAAAACTGGTTAAGCTTTTTTGCTTCGTCTTCCAGAATCCCTATCTTAGTCTTTATTCCGCGGGCTTTTAATTCCATGTAGCCGTGAACTTCAGGATTTGGGTCTTTCATTCCGATAATCACTTCCCTGACTCCCGCCTCAAGGATTTTTTCGGTGCATGGGGGGGTCCTTCCCCAGTGCGAGCACGGCTCAAGATTGACATACATCGTAGAATTAATTGTTTTTTTACCGGCATCCTGTATTGCCAGGACTTCAGCATGCTCTGTGCCGGCCTTCTTGTGCCAGCCCTTGCCTACAATCCTGCCCCTTTTAACAATTATGCAGCCCACCATCGGGTTTGGGCTTGTCAGCCCTTTTCCCCTCTCGGCAAGCTTCAGGGTCAATTCCATGTATTTCTTATGAGATATCAAGCAAACCCCCTTTATGCAGGTAATCGGCAGTTTATATTTAAATGTGACGAAAATGCATTGCATTTTCGAACATTTAAATTCGAAAATCTTTGATTTTCTTTATTTAAATGCTTGGGTTGATTAAATAGTGGTTAAAAGGAAAGCAAATAAAAAAGTTTATATACAAGCAAAAAAAGAAAGAATTGGATGAATGGACTGGGAGAATTGTCAAGAAGAGCATTCATGGAATTTAGCGCACTCTCTGCTGGAAGGCTGGCAGGTGTGCAAATCCCTCAATCAACTCATTCTGAAACAGCTGAAACTAAAGAGTCGATGCTTCTGCATTTAGTCGATTATGCAATGACAAGCGCGCCGGATTTGTCTTCCATTCCGGAAGGCTCAAAATACGGGTACGATGAGAATGGCAGGCTGAAATTCACTGAAAAATTTCCAGCTTATGGGCACAATTTCGAGGTTACAATCGCCATGACTGACTTAGCCGTTAATTATATAGCAGTTGCAAAGCGCATGAGCACTCCAAATAATCCGACCACTCCGAAGAAACTGATGGAGCAGATCTCTCCTGGCGGCAGCCATCTTGATGGCATCTTAAGCCATGTTGATTTGTTTGCAGGCCATTTTTATCTAAGGTATAGGCACCCGGACAATGTTGCATGGCTTAAAGAATTTAAAAAGCCTTATGACTCAGTAACTGGAAATATTAACAACCCCATACTATTTGATGGAGAATTGGCGTTGCAGAAATACGCAAGCTTGCGGCAGCCCGCCAATAGATTTGTGTCAGCCGTCATTGAAGCAACAAGCCGCCAAATCAAAAATATGGAGGAATCTCCTGAAAGCTCCGGCAGATATCTTTCTGCGCATAAAGGGTTAAATGGCGCTTTGGGACATTTTAGGCCGCCAGCTACATAAATACATACTAAAAACCAAAAGCTTTATATAGTAGTATAACTTTTATACATACTATGAAAGCAACAATCGTTCTTGATGAGGAAACGGAGAAGGAGCTGAACGAGCTTAAAGCTTCTGCGAAAGCTTCAAAAAGCAGGCTAATCAGGGAAGCAGTCAGGGAATTATATCTAAAAGAAAAAAGAGCAAAGGAAAACTTATTGTTTTTTGTTGACATGTATAATGAAGGAGCAATGACTAAAGACTCCATATTTCTTTTGCTGCCAAGAAAAGATGCAGAAGCAGTCATAATAGGCTCGAAGGCAGGAAAAGAGGCAGCTGAAATTGCCAAGAAAATTAGTGGCTGACTCTTCAACGCTGATTGCGCTTGAGAGGGCTGATTTGATTAAATTCCTTAGCATGATTAATTATGCGGTAATTATACCCCCGTCCGTAAAAGACGAAGTGAACAGTGATAAAATATTGAAATTCTGCAAAGTGCAGGAGCTAAATGGAAGGACCCTCAAGCTTAGCAAAAGTCTTGAGCATTTGGGCATCGGCAAAGGAGAAGCCCAATGCTGCGCTTTGGCGATTAAGCTAAAATTAAGGTTTATAGTCTGTGATGACAGGAAATTCATAAAGCAGAGATTTTTTCTGGACAATAAAAATGTTCAGAATATTAAAGTTTTGGGTTTTTCTTTTTTTCTTCATCTTTTTTATAAGAAAAAACTGATAAAAGGCATATGGCAGCATTTTGACAGGATTGTAAAGCTGAATAATTGGGAAAGAAGCGAAGTGCAGGTTTCCAATTATACGTTTTTGAAGGAGATGGGATATTAGTCTCCAATGTTTTAAATGAAATTGTTTAAGTCCGTTTTATTGAAAGAAATTTTTCTCAAGGTTTGGAAAAATTATTGTTATAGAGTATTACTGATTATCCTAAACAAAATTTATCGGAGGCAAATACAAAACAGCACTTTTAATCCCGAGGGGTTCTAAAATAGCTATAACATCCTGCCTCGAAAAGAATCTATCTCCCAAGCTTTCATGCTTAAGCTTTTAGGTGATAAGAATTAAGATCTTCCGTCTTTCTTCGCGCGTTCTTCTGCCTCCTTCGCTAAATTAAGAGCTTTTAAACTGTTTCCTAATACTGCCAAACCTAGAAATCCAAGAGGGATAAAAATGCCCAATCTAATGGCTTCCGCATTCGCATTGTAACTTCCAGCATATTCCTGTTCTACCGGATTGCTTAAAAGCTGTTCTAATCTTTCTTCTCTTTGAGCTATAGCAGATTTATAAGTTTTCTCATCAAAAAAGCTTTTATAATCACGGCGGGCTCTTGCCGCTTGGCTCTCCAATTGTGATATTTCGACCTGAATTCTTGGCACTTCAGAAATTTCTCTGTAATGGTTATAAATCCTATCCTTTAGATATGCCAAACCTCCGGCTGTTAATAACATTGATGTGAGTCCACCATATATAAGAGTTTCTGCGAGAGTTTTCCGTGATATCATAAGTTTACCCCTGCAACACGTGCTTAAAACTAAATTAAAATTATTTCAATATATATAAAGTTTTCTAAGATAGAAGCCTTCCACATACTCGGCTAGCGAGTTGCGGCTAACTAAAATTTTCAATACTCCTCCCAGCTCTTGATTTCCAAGTCCTCCATCTTTTTGCTGTGGATTGAATCAACAAATAATTTTGCAATCTGGGCATTTGTCAGCAGGGGAATATTGAAATCAACCGCTTTTCTCCTGATTAAATAATCGTTTGTTATCTCTTCTTCCTCATAGCTTTTTGGGATGTTTATGACAATCTCTATTTTTCTTTCCTGAAGATAGGTCATCGCATTTGGCTCTTTTTTCTCCAAAGGCCAGTGCAGCAAGCCTGCCTTTATGCCATTTTCTTCCAGGAATTTGGCAGTCCCTTCTGTGGCATAAATCGTGAAATTCATTTCAGCGAGCTTCTTAACGCTTTCAAGCAGGTAAGCCTTGTTTTTTATCGGCCCTGTTGAAAGCAGTATATTTTTTTTCGGAATTGAAAAGCCGACTGAAAACAGCGATTTCAAAAATGCTTCGCCCAAGTCATCGCCCAGGCAGCCGACTTCACCTGTAGAGGCCATTTCAACGCTTAAGACAGGGTCTGCGCCGTGCAGCCTTGAGAATGAAAATTGGGGAGCTTTCACCCCCACATAATCTAGATCCATCGTATTATATTTTCCTTTGACTTCAAGCCCAAGCATTGATTTTGTTGCCAGGTCTATAAAGTTGTGCTTTGTGACTTTTGACACAAAAGGAAAGCTTCTCGAGGCCCTTAGGTTGCACTCAATAACTTTTATCTGGTTTTCTTTTGCAATGAACTGTATGTTGAACGGACCGGTTATGCTTAATGACTTGGCAATTCTTTTGCTTATGTCCTTAATCTTTCTTATAGTTTCGTGATAAGTGTACTGGGGAGGGAGCACCATTGTTGCATCGCCTGAATGGACACCTGCATTTTCAATGTGCTCAGATATTGCATAGATAATCAACTCGCCATTTTGGGCAACGGCGTCTATTTCAATTTCCTTGGCGTTTGTTATGAACTTGCTTATCACGACAGGGTGCTCCTTGGAAACTTCAACTGCCTTCTGCAGGTACTGATCCAGCTCTTTCCTGCCTGCTGCAACGCTCATTGCTGCACCGCTTAAAACGTAAGACGGCCTTATAAGCACGGGATAGCCGGCTTTTGCGGCAAACTTGTCAGCTTCTTCTATGGATTTTGCCTCTGTCCATTCAGGCTGGTCTATCTTAAGCTCGTCAAGCAGCTTGGAGAATTTATGCCTGTCCTCTGCGCTGTCGATGCTTAACGGCGAAGTTCCGAGAATCCTGACATCCTGCTTATGCAGCTTCATTGCCAGATTATTCGGGATTTGCCCGCCCATTGAGATTATCACTCCTTCGGGATTTTCCTTTTCGTAAATATCCAGGACCCTTTCAAAGCTCAGCTCGTCAAAATAAAGCCTGTCGCATACGTCATAGTCAGTGCTGACAGTTTCCGGATTATAGTTGATCATGATAGTTTCATAGCCAAGCTTTGCAAGAGCAAGCACTGAATTCACGCAGCACCAGTCGAACTCAACCGAACTGCCGATTCTGTAAGCTCCTGAGCCTAGGACAATCACACTTTTTTTATTGTCAAAAATCTTTAATTTTTGAGCATGATCGGAAATCGCAGAGCGATTTACCGACATGTCAAAGTTGATGTCATCTTCATCGCCGTTGTAAGTAAGATAAAGATAGTTTGTTTTTGCCGGATATTCCGCTGCCAGGGTGTCAATCTGCTTTACAACCGGAAGTATTCCGTATTTTTTTCTCAATTTTCTGACTTCCAGTTTTTTTAAAGTCATTTTATTCCTGTCGTTTTTGAACAGAATTTTTGCAATCTGGAAATCTGAGAAACCCTGCTGCTTTGCCTGCTTCATAAGTTCCCTTGGTGCATCGCTTATGCCGAATTGCGATAATTCCTTCTCGGTATCAACAACATTTTTTATTTTATGCAGGAACCACAAGTCAATTTTAGTTAAGTCGTGAATTTTTTCTATAGAGATGCCTTTTTTTAATGCTTCAACAATAGCCAAGATTCTTTTGTCGGTTGGTTTTTTAAGCTCTTTTTCCATGTCATTAAACTGGATATTGTTTGCAACCAATCCGTGCAGATTGATATTAAGCATCCTTATGGCTTTCTGCACGACTTCCTCGAATTTCCTGCCTATTGCCATTACTTCGCCGACGCTTTTCATTTCGCTTCCTATCTCGAGGCTTACTCTCTTGAATTTCTGCAGGTCCCATCTGGGCATCTTGATTACAATATAATCCAGAGCCGGCTCAAAGCAGCTTTTTGTAACTTTTGTGATCTTGTTTTCCAGTTCAATCAAAGAATAGCCCAAAGCAAGCTTTGCGGCAACAAAAGCCAGAGGGTATCCTGTTGCCTTTGACGCCAAGGCAGAGCTTCTTGAGAGCCTTGCATTCACTTCAATTATCCTGTAATCTTCAGAATAAGGGTCTAAGGCATATTGGATGTTGCACTCTCCGACAATTCCCAGATGCCTTATGACTTTTATTGCTATCTCCCTCAATTTGTGGTATTCGGAATTTGTCAGCGTCTGCGACGGCGCGACAACAATGCTTTCCCCTGTATGAATTCCCATCGGGTCAAAGTTTTCCATGTTGCAGACTGTGATGCAGTTGTCATAAGAATCCCGTACAACCTCATATTCAATCTCTTTCCATCCGCCAAGATATTTTTCAACAAGAACTTGATTGGAATATGCGAAAGCCCTTTTTGATTTTTCCAGCAGTTCCTGCTCGTCTGATGCAACCCCTGAGCCTGCTCCTCCAAGGGCGTATGCAACTCTGATCATGACAGGGTAGCCAAGCTTTTTTGCAATTGCCAATGATTCTTCAACAGAATTTGCAGCCTTGCTTTCAGGAGTTTTTAAATTAATTTCATTTAATGTTTTAACAAACAGCTCCCTGTCTTCAGTGTCCTTGATTGCATCAATCTGGGTGCCTAAAACTTTTACTTTATATTTTTCGAAAATGCCTGAATCGTGCAATTCAACTCCGCAGTTCAAGGCAGTCTGACCGCCAAAGGCGAGCATTATGCCGTCGGGCTTTTCTTTTTCAATTACTTTTTCAACGAAATATGATGTTACGGGCAGGAGATATATTTTGTCAGCCATTCCTTCGCTTGTCTGGATTGTTGCAATGTTTGGATTTATTAAGACAGTTTGAATCCCCTCTTCTTTCAGTGCTTTGAGGCACTGGCTTCCTGAGTAATCAAACTCTCCAGCCTGGCCTATTTTCAATGAGCCGCTCCCCAATACTAGGACTTTTTTGGGCTTGTTTAGTTTTGGTTCTTCCATTTTATTTCATCATTTTAATAAACTCATCAAACAAAAACTCAGTATCCAAAGGCCCGGGTGTTGCTTCAGGATGGAATTGGACGCTCATGAATGGCTTTGTCTTATGCTTCAGCCCCTCATTTGTTCCGTCGTTTGCGTTGACAAAATATTCCTGCCATTCCGAGCTTAGCGATTTCATGTCAACGGCAAATCCGTGATTTTGCGTTGTGATGTGACATCTTTTTGTGCCGACTAATGTACATGGCTGATTCTGAGAGCGATGGCCGTATTTCAGCTTGTAAGTGTTGCCTCCGGCAGCCAATGCAAGTATCTGGTTGCCAAGGCAGATTCCAAAAGTCGGGATATTGTGCTTTATTGCCCTTCCGACATTGTAAATTGTTTTTGCGCACATCTTTGGGTCGCCGGGGCCGTTTGAAATTACAAGCCCGTCAAACATCTGGGTGAGAAAATCGTAATCATGCGGAACCCTTATGACTGTGAGGTTTCTTTTTATCAGGTTTCTGATGATGTTAAGCTTTATCCCGCAGTCTACAACAACAATCTTTTTTTGGTTTGGCTTTTCGTTGTAAATTATAGGATCCTTTATTGTAACTTCTTTCACAATATCAATCGCATTCGGGTCAAAAAAACTAATATCTTTATCATCAAAAACAATCTTGCCGAGCATTGCGCCTTTTTCCCTCAGGATTTTAGTTAATTTTCTTGTATCAATCCCGTAAATCCCAGGCACATTCTCTTCCTTCAGCCATTCAGCCAGTGATTTCTTTGCATTCCAGTGAGAATATTCAAAAGAATAATCAGAGACTATCAAGGCAGTTGCCTGTATTTTGTCTGATTCAAAATTCTTCAATAATCCGTGCTCTTTTTCTTTTCCCGGAACGCCATAATTTCCAATTAAAGGATAAGTAAGAGCTAAAATCTGGCCTTTATAGCTTGGGTCTGTCAAAGACTCTGGATAGCCCACCATTCCTGTGCTGAACACCACTTCACCGGAGACAGAGCGCTCTGCGCCAAAAGAAAAGCCATCAAAATAATCGCCGTTTTCTAGAATAAGCCTGACCTTTTTATATTCACGCATTAAAAAAAAGTAATAGAATGAAGTTTTATATAAAGGTTGCGGTTAGGCGGGAAGTTCCATTATTTATTCCAGATACCTAAATCCCGCTCCTGAAATCGGAACTGCTGTTGGGACCTTTAGGGTTACGTGCCTTGCAATTCTATCAAAAAGATTGAATGCTCCTGGAAATCTTTCAGGTCTATCAGTGTCGGTAATTTTGTTTAAAAAATTAAATCCGTGCACATAGTAAGAGCCTACCCTCACCCAAATATCGCTCCTTGGCTCATACTTTCCCTCATGCAGCTTTTCGCTGCTTGTTCTCAGCACTGCTAATGCGGGAAGTTGTCCGCCAGGATTAAATTCAAGAGTCTCATCCATAATATGGCTCATTAATCCGTTTCCTTGATAAGGCTCTGGAACAAAAACTTTGCTGATATACCTGTAAGGGACCATCACTCTGCCATTAAGAATAGCATCATTTTCAGTTATGGATCCTCCGGCTAAACTGCTATTACCTGCTTCCATGACATAAGTAACATAAGAGAGACCTTGAGGATATTGCAGTGTGCCGGGTACAAGAAATTCCTGGACAACCCGCATATCTCTGGAAGAAAATGCACTATTCAATGCCAATTCTAGTTGACCTTGGGGCACCAGATTTGGAAATTCATGATTTGGAGTGATTATACTTTCTATTATTAAAGGCACAGGCACCTCTTGGCCTCCAACATGTTTCTTACCAATGACCTCTTTCATTTTTTTATAGTTTCCCCAACAATTTCAGCATTATCGCCTTCTGCATGTGCAGCCTGTTCTCTGCCTGGTCAAAGACAACGCTTTGGGGGCCGTCAATCACATCTGCTGTCTGCTCGTAGCCCCTCATCGCAGGCAGGCAGTTCATGAAAATTGCATCATCTTTTGCAGAAGACATCAGTTTCCTGTTGACTTGGTAAGGCTGGAACATTTTTATTCTGCGTTCTTTTTCATCTTTAGGCACGTGGTAGCTCATCCAAGTGTCCGCATATACAATATCTGCATCCTGCGCTGCCTTGAAAGCATCATTAGTTACTTCTACGGCTGAGCCGGTTTCTTCTGACTTCTTTTTTGCAATTTCAGCAATCCATTCCTGTGGCTTTGCCTCATCCGGGCAGCCGACAGAGATATTGATTCCTGCGGCGGAGCAGCCAAGAAGCAAGTCATGCGTTATGTTATTGTTGCCGTCGCCGACAAAGCAAAGCTTAAGCCCCTTTAATTTTCCTTTTTTTTCATATATGGTGAGCATATCAGATAAAACCTGGCAGGGATGAAATGTGTCAGTAAGGCCGTTTATTACAGGAACTGCCGCATTTTCTGCCATCTCCTCGATGTCTTCCTGCTTGAATAGCCTTGCCATTATTATGTCAACATATCTGCTTGACGCCTTTGCAGTGTCTGCAATTGATTCTTTCTCCCTGAAAGGGGTGTCTTTTGTTTCCAGGACTATTGAATGGCCACCAAGCTGGTGCATTCCCACCTGAAATGAAACTCTTGTCCTCAGGGACGGCTTTTCAAATATCATCAGCAGGGATTTGTTGTGCAGAACATCAGAATAATTGCCCGGATTTGCCTTTATCCTGATGGAGTGGCTGACCAAATCCAGAATCATGGCATTACTGCAGCCAATCAGAGAAGTAAGATTTTTCATAGGAATCTGCTTTTCGCTCAACACAAGGTAACCGCCCATTTTTGAAGATAGCCTATAAAATCATAGACCTTTTTAAACCTGATGCCCAGATTGAAACACAATTAAACAAAAATGTCCAAAACAAAACATTTAATAAGATGAGTCGGTTTTTTAAAAATATTATTGATTAAGATAGTTATTGAATTGCGCTCATTGTAAAGCGCAAGTGGAGCAAAAAGAATCAAATGTTTAAACACATTAAACAAGAACCCAATAACGGTTGAACATTAACTAAAAATTAATAAAAATCCTTAATCAAAATGCCCAACATAACAAGATTAACTGAAGCTTACATTTCCGAGCACCCTTCAATAAAGGACTGCCTGAAGAATGACTTGATAAATTACTCGTCTTTGTCAAGAAAATTAGCATCGGATGCCGGAATAAACATAAAAAAAAATTTCGATGCTATACTGATAGCATGCAGAAGATTCCAGAGAAAGCTGAAAAAGGAGGAGGTTTTTGAAAGCAGGATATTAAAAATCCTGAAAAGCAGCAAGATCGAGATAAAAAACAAGATAATAGTCATAGTCCTGGAAAAGGACGTGCATTTCGAAACCCTGCTGCACATTGAAAAGGAAATAAAAAAGCAAAAGGAGATATTCAGGATCATAGAAAGCGCTTCAGCTATAACAATAATAACTACGGAGGAATTCGCAGATTTGATCAGGAAAAATTTCAGGAACAAGATAATTGTTGAAAATTCCAATCTTGCCGAAATCACAATCAAGAGCCCGAAGGAAATTGAAACAACTCCCGGAGCCTATGCCTATCTATGCTCGCTGTTCCAGGAAAACGGCATAAACATAGCTGAGACATTAAGCTGCTGGACAGACACGATTTTTCTTGTAGATGAGAAGGACGCAGGGAAAGTTATGGGGTTATTACGATTTTGATTATCTCACAATCCCCTTCTCCTCCAGATAATGCCCCAGCTTCTCCTTCTTTGTTTTAAGATATCTTTTGTTCAGCTTATTCGGCTTTATCTGTATCGGAATTCTTTGAACTATTTCAAGCCCGTATTTCTCAAGCCCGAGAATTTTCTTTGGATTGTTTGTGAGCAGGCTGATTTTGCAGACGCCTAAATCAGCAAGTATCTGCGCCCCTATAGTATAGTCTCTGGCATCTGCCTTAAATCCGAGCTTCAGGTTTGCCTCAACGGTGTCCATTCCATGATCCTGAAGATGGTAAGCTGCTATCTTGTTCATCAAACCGATGCCTCTCCCTTCCTGCGCCATGTAAAGGAGGACTCCGCCTTTTTTCCCCATAATCTCGAGGGCTTTCTGCAGCTGGGGTCCGCAATCGCATCTTAGCGATCCCAAAGTGTCTCCGGTCACGCATTGGGAATGCACTCTGACTAGAACACTTTTCTTGTGCTTAACATTCCCTTTAACAAGAGCAAGATGATGATTCAGGTTATGGTCCTCATAAGCTATAACCTTGAAATTGCCGTATTTGGTCGGCAAATCTGCTTCTATGGTTTTTCTTACCAGTTTTTTCATTGATAATGTTGGTTTAGCCAGTTATTTAAAGTTTTTGCGGCTGGCCGAAAATTAAAAGCAAATAAAAAGGTTTAAATATTAGCAAATATCAATAATGTTTATGGAAATCGGCAAATCAATTTTATTTGGGATTTATGCAGCGATTGGATTGTATCTGCTTTACAGGGCTTTTTTCAGCAGAAACCCGCAGCAGGAAGAGTACGAGAAATTATACAAAGAAATAATCCATTCAAAGAAGTATAAGGTAAAGAGCCAGTACGACAAGGATTAGCCCTTAATTCTGAAGATTGCCCATATTATAAATAAAACAGCTGAAAGTACAGTAACAAACCAAACCATATCCTTGTCATTCCCAAAACCGAACGGAATAAATCCTATAAATCCCCCTACAGCTACTTTTGTTTTTGACTCTTTTGCTGCCTGAAGCATGCCTATAAATACCATGATAAATCCTGCCAAAATCAGTATAGCTCCCAAATTGATTAGCTGTTCCATCTTCATAAGGGTTTTATAAGGAGTATAATAATACTTAAATTTTGCCTTTTTGGAAAAATATATTCTCCAGTATATACTAAAACCGAAAGATATATAAATAAGGAATATACAGAAAAGTATACTAGTATATCTTAATACAATAAGAATATACTAGTCTTAAAAAAGGCAGATGCAGCTTTATGTTGCCATCGCTTGGAAGGCAGAGTCGCAAAAATGCTTTGGCATTTTTGGGAACTTGAAAATCTCGCGATTTTCAAGTAAACAATCTCATCCTTTGAAGACGCCTTTTTTAAGCTGGAGGCAGCGGCAAGACAATGGCATATGAGCGGCTAAACACTTGCTTTGTAGCGAGTCAAAAGCCAGCTTGTCAGTCTTGCCCAGTCCCCTCACTTTACAAGGTGAAAAATGGAAAAAGAGCTTGAAATATTCCGGGACAATGTGGATTCGTGGATAAAGCAGATAAGAAGGGAATTCTCTGACTTTTCAGAACTGCCGGGAATACTTAACGAAAATGTTGATAATATACAGCACAATTATGAACTGATATATGAGCTAAAAGACCAGATAGAAGAGTTAAAGCAGGAAATAAACGCCCTTAAATTGATCCAGATAATAAGCCTGAAGCAGAAAAATGCTGCAAAAGCTGAAGAGCAGGCGCAGGCTTAAACATTCTTTAAATAATAATTATATTTAATAGATTTGGAGTCCTAATGATAGAAGGGGGCTTTGATAGTATTTATTATATATGTTCAGAAAGTTGCAGTAGCATCTTCGTGACTAATAAAATCCCCAAATATGTGTATACTAGATTCTATTAGACGATTAATAAGAATGGTGTTTATAGATGAATCAGTAAATCCAATCACCTATTCAAGGTGTGCGTCTTACCATTTCTGCCTTATATGCTGTGAGAAAATCATTCATCTCATCCCTTCTTACACAATCAATAGTTGGACAAAAAACTCTGTACATACTAGCCATCTTGCCATATGAACTAGAGCCCCTTCCATGAATTACGTGTCTACTCTTCTCTACAGTATATGTTCCAAATAAAAGTGTTTGCATTAATTCCTGTGGAGATTCAACCTTTTCCCCCTCGACAACCAAACCGTTGTAGGAGTTACCGCCAATCACAATATCTCGACCATGCCCTAATCCAAGATGATTGATTGCACCAGACCCTAAAGTCAACCTTAAGAATGCAATAAATTCATTTATCACTGGCTCAATAGGATTATCATCCAGAGCGTAAAGTCTTACAATATTATGGCCTGGCAAACTATCCTCTCTAACTATGCTCCCTAGATCCTGCAATCTGCTTGCGTGCGGTTCAAGATGCTCATTAAACCTCGTATATTGATTACTGTCCATTTTTTAGCCAGTCTCTTTGAGAATACTTCATACTTATAAATCTTTCTATTTTGTAACTATTTGACAGTAACTAAAATATTTCGTAGCGAACGCTAAATCCCCTTTAATTCTATGTCTTAACTATCCCTTCGCTCAAAATAAAAGAATCAATCCATCTCATTAATCACTTTTTGCAGCGCCTTGTCAACTGCAGCAAGCAGGTTCCTGTCCGTTACATGAGAAGCGTATACTTTTCCGCCATCGGCAACTTTTGCATGAATGTCGTATATCTCGCTTTTTTCCCTTTCGTGAATTAGCTTAAGGGTTATATGAATCTTGACCTCCTTCTCTGCAAGCTCGGCTATTCTTCTCGCATGATTTTGTATGTTTTTGTCAACAATATCCATTGAAGAGCTGTCTATGTCCCTAAATCCCGCTAATTGTACATCAATTTTAGAGCTTGCATCTGCTTTGTCCATTAAATCACCTGAAACCATTGATGCATGACAATATAAAAAGATTTTGAATTTATTCCCCCTGAATAAGATAAACATATAAAACCCCTTTTATTAATGGGTTATATGGCACTGGTAGAATCATTTTCGGGAATAAGGGGAATTTACGGCAAAGACCTGACGGAAAGCGCCGCTGTCAGATACGCCCATTCCTATATCTCCTTTCTGAGAGATAAGGCAAAAAAAAACAATGTTTCAATAGTAATCGGCATGGACACAAGGCCTTCAGGAGCAAGGCTTATGGACCTGATTATTGGGATTGCAGACGCAAATTTCATTGATGTCGGTATTCTTCCCACGCCGGCAATTGAGTTTGCAGTAAGATACTTCAATGCCGATGGCGGCATAATAATAACGGCGTCGCATAATGAGCCTTTCTGGAATGGGTTCAAGTTCCTGAATTCCGACGGTTCCATATTGAATGAAAAAGACATGAGTTTGGTAATTCGGGGCTCAAAATCGCTGAAAGACTTCCACAAAATCCAGGACAGGAAAATATCTGAAAAGAATACGGAGGTTTTGAGGGAATACACTAATTTCTTATTCGAGATTATTGGAAAAGAGAATATTGAAAGCATAAAAAGCTCAAGGCAGAAGATTGTGATTGACCCAAATGGCGGCGCCGGAGCCGTGGCAAAAAAAATCCTTGAGCGGGCTGGAGTTGAGGTTATTGGAACCAATATGGCTTACGGCGAATTCAACAGGAAAGTAGAGCCGTCAGAAGACTCGCTGATTTATCTAAAATCCCTGATTGACGAAAACAAGGCAGATTTTGCAGCCGGCTTTGACTGCGACGCAGACAGGGTCGAGATTTTGATGCAGAACGGGCAGTTCCTGTCCGGAAATTATATCCTTGCATTGGCTGTTGATGAAGTGCTGTCAGGCTTAAGAAATCCCAGGGGGCAGGCTGTTGTTGTAAATGACGCCACTTCAAATGTTGTCAGGGGTGCAGCGGAAAAATTCGGGGCAAAAACAAAGGAAGTCGAGGTCGGCGAGACAAATGTCGTTGAGGAGATGAAAAAATCAAAGTCAATTATCGGCGGAGAAGGCTCAAGCGGGGGGGCAATTATAGCGCCTTCAAAATGCCGTGACGGCATACTGACACTTCTGGCTGTCCTGTCTTTTGTCGCCAGAAAAGGCCATAAACTGCATAAACTGGTTGAAGAGCTGCCAAAATACCATAACCTGAGGAAGAAAATTGAGTTTGAACCGAAAAAACATGACAACATTAAAAATTATCTTGAAGATTATTATTCCAAAAAAGGCTTTGAAGCCAGAAAAACTGGAGGTATAAAAGGCGGACTGAAAATAATCGCAGGAAAAAACTCATTCATTTGGTTCAGGGCGTCAAAGACAGAACCTAATGTTTTTAGGATTATTGCGGACTCGGATAAAAAAGAGGAAGCAGAAAGATTGCTGGAAGAAGCTGTTAAGGTGTTTAACAGGGCGAATGAGTAAATCCAAATTTAATGCAATAGAAAAGATTGAACTGCAGCTGCTTTCTACATTATGCCGATATATAGTTCCATTTCTAGGCAGAAAAATAAAATCCGGAGATGAAAAAAAGAAATCAAGACTTGAAGATATTGCCAATGAAACTCCAAAAATCAGCTTTAAGGATATGCGTGAATTGGAAAAATCACTGCTGGGCAGCCTCCACAACAATGTAAAAACCAGAAAAAATACGGAGGTTCATTCAAACAGATTATTTTATTCATTGGTTTTAAGGCGGCAAAAAAATAAGGAAGAAAAAATATCTAATTATTCTATAGCAATAAAATATGAAGAAAACTCAAGCGAAGAGAAATTAAAAATAGGAGTAAGAAAAGAAGGCAAGGAAGTTTATTCTTCTGAAATCATAAGTAAAAAAGAAATTCCTAACAAAGTTGCGCCTTACAAAATAGTAATTAGTTATGAGGATAATTATGCCGAGGAAAGATTATCCATAACTTATAAGCAGCAGCTTAAAAATTATATGAAGCAGCATATCGCCGATAAGGAAGACATGACCAACAGGGTGCCTCTAAAATGGCTCAACATTCTGCCTGAAAACATTATGGGCGGAGTTCTTGGATTCACTTATCTCGGGGAAAATTTCATGGGCAGAAGGGCTGACTTGACAGGCTGGACTGCAAGAATGGTTGACATACACGAAAGCATCCACACTCCTGACGAGTATGAAACGAGAGTCTTGACAAGCTGGATAATGGAGAAAGCAAGAAACAAGTATGTTAAATAAAAACCTTTAAAATCCTCTGCCCGTTATTGGAAAGGGAAGCTTTAAATTAGGGGACTAATTAGAAGTAAAAATAATGGATGCAACAGCTTTTGATTTGAGGGAGAATGGCTACAAGTGTGAAAAATCTTAACCTTAATAGCGGATTAAAACATGTTGTTGGTAAGGGCAGGTTAGTTGGGCTACTGGATGAAGCGCAAGTGCCTATGAAGACTGCTGCGGTACTCAATGCTGTAACAATTGATTGGGCAGTATTACCTGAGGATCATCCCTTAAAACAGGATCCAGAATTTAGAGGTATAAAGGCTGCAAATGATGCTATTGCTGATCGTGTTGAAAGAACAGAAAGAGAAAGCATGTATCTCATAGATTTAGCAGATTATAATCAAGTTATAAATTTTATGTTGCGTATGATCACTAGGGCAGATAGGATAGATTCCGGTATGAATGTTAACAAAATTGATCCAAGATACGTTGCCACAGCAAATGCTGTAAGAAGCATGGGTTATCTATTGGCAGATAATTCTTCTGCAATTGACAGAATTGAAGAAATAAAAGGGAGATTATACCGAGCTTATGATTCAATATTATCAAGATACCAAGCACAAAGGACAGCATTAGCGCTGGCAAAAATGCCCCGAGTAAAGTAATTTAGAGTGTTTAGTATATTTTATACTAATTCCCTCAGCTCCCTAAATTTATCATCCATGCCCAAATCTTCTGCCACTTGCTTGTAAGTTATGAAGCCCTTGAATGCATTGACTCCTTTTGCGAATCCTGCATTCTCTTTGACTGATTTTTCAAATCCTTTTTCTGCAAGCTTCAGCAAATAAGGCAGCCTATGCTCACATCAACAATGACAGAGCCGGGCTGCATTGTCTTTACCATTTCTTCTGTGACAACCCATGGGGCTTTTGCGCCTTTTACCAAAACCGCGCCTACAACCAGATCTGCATCTTTTATATGCTCCGATATATTTTCAGGAGTTGACAGCAGTATATGGGCTCCCTTGCCGATTATATCCCCCAGATGGTCCATCCTTTCCTCGTGCCTTCCGAATATGAAGACATTTGCGCCCATCCCGTAGGCTGTTTTTGCGGCATGCCTTCCCACAACTCCGTCGCCAATAATGACAGCCTTTCCGTATAATTTTCCGTTGACTTCCCCAAGCATTGTCCCTTTGCCGCTGTTGAATTTTGCAAGGTAATATGAGCCTACTGTAACGGACATGTTTCCTGCCACAGCGCTCATCGGGGCCAGAAGTGGAAGCCTGTTGTAGCTGTCCTCTACTGTTTCGTAAGCAATAGCTCCTGTTTCAGCTTTCAGCAATGATTCTGTCAATGCCTTTGGCGCAGCAGCAAGATGAAGGTATGTAAATAAAATATGCTTTTTCAGAAATTTGTATTCCGGCTCAAGCGGCTCCTTGACTTTAACAACAATATCCGCAGACCATGCTTTTTCCGTGTCAACTATGGCTGCGCCGTTTTTTGAATAATCCTCATCGCTGAAGCCTGAGCCTGCCCCTGCATTTTTCTCAACAAGGACTTTGTGCCCTTTAGCGACAAGCTGCTTTGCTCCATCAGGAGTCAGTGCTACCCGGTTCTCCTTGTCTTTGGTTTCTTTTGGTACGCCGATAATCATTAGAATTGCCTTTTAGGTTTTATTTTTTATTATGAATCTAAGTTTTATTAAATTCTATTTTATCCCGAATGTTTCATTCGTCATTTTAATTGACTTATCACTATCTTTAAATCCCATCATTGCCCTTATGCAGTCAACGTTTTCAGGAATGACATCGGATTCCTGGTGGACTGCCTGCATGTAAAGCAGCTTGTTGTAGCCGTTGGAAACTGTGCCGATCGCTTCCTTCCATACGCAGATTTCAGGCATGTCCCCCCTCAATCTTCCCAAATCCCTTGCAAACTCCATGATTTCAGCAGTGGAACGGAGATGCTCCGCATTCCTTACCACCCTCACTCTGGTTGTATTGTTCAATACTCCAATAACATCATCAACATTCACTTTTTTTCTTACATCTGCTATGACTGAATGAAGATGCATAAGTGTAGAAGGAACGCTTAATGCTGTCGTGAATATCTGGCATTTGGGAAGGACGCTTTGGACATCTGGACCATGATGGCTTGGCATTTCCAAAACAGGAACAATTGCATTGATTGGACCATGGTAGATATCCCACGGATCTGCCCCTCTTCTGATCATTGTTGCGTGCACGCTCGTTATGTCAAACTTATTCAGGGCATTTAGCGTCCTGCACAATCCTGTTGTGTTGCAAGAAACAACTCTTGCATATTCCTTGTTTAACGCTTCATTGTAGTTGCATTGCGCAACAAAGGAGGTTCCTATTGCTTCATGCTTTTCACCGCCCTGCACGATAGCTTTTACTTTCTTCTGCTTGTAAAATTTCTCAATATTCTCCTTGCCTATTTTTCTTGGAGTGGCATCGACAATGATATCAACTTGTTCAAGAAGGTTTTTGAGATTGCCATCGGGGTTTATTCCATTTAACTTAAAATCCTCATCCCCATCTGTGGTGAAAATTTTGTAGCCTTTCTGCTTTGCCACTTCTGTGTTGAAGCTGTAGGAATGTGCTGTAACTCCGACTAATTTCATGTCTTTTTGCTTTGCGACTGCATCAGCAACTCTCTTCCCTATTGTGCCATAACCATTGATTCCGACTTTTATTGACATTTTTGTTATTTGCTTTCTTCCTTTTTTCTTATGTCCCTTTCCAATTTAAGTTCCTCTTTCAAATTCTTTTCTACCAACTCTAATTTTTCTATCAATCTTGCATGCGAATTAAGTGCCAGATGCATTTTAGGATCCCTCTTAGCCTGCACGGCCAACTCCATTATTCCTTCTATCCCCTGCAATAAATCTCTAAGAGATTTTGACTTTGCCTGCAATAATTGTAATTCTTCAATTTCAATTTGTTCTAGCCTTCTTTCACCGCTAATAATACTCTGCAGCCAGCCCATTTTTAATCTTTTTCCATGTCTTCTGAATATTCGCCTTTTGTAGCCAGGCTGTTTAGCATAGCGCGCTTCAAAAATGCATTTTGCCCTGCTTCAACATTTTCTTTTTTGCCATGCCATGCCTTTAATGCAGAATCCTGTAGCGCCCTGCCATATGAAAAGCTGACATACCACGGAAGCTCTTCGCCTAAAGTATGCATCCTGTTCAGATGTGCTGTTGCCTCCTGCGAAGTTTGGCCTCCTGAAAGAAAGTTGATGCTCGGCAGCTCTGCAGGCACGTTTGCTTTAAGGCATTTTATCGTTTGTCTTGCAACCTCATCAACATTTGCCCTGTTTGCAGCCTGCTTTCCTGAGATTACCATGCTTGGCTTCAAAATTGTGTATTCAAGCATAACACATTCATGCTTCAATGCGTCAAACACTGCTTTTTGCACTTTTTCAGTAATCTTGTAGCAGGTTTCTATTGAATGATTGCCGTCTATCAACACTTCAGGCTCAACAATCGGGACAATAGAATGCTCCTGGCAGATTTTTGCGTATCTTGCCAAATCCCCTGCATTTCTTTTTATCAGCATATCGCTTGGAGCATTTTCAGAAATTGAATAGACTGCGCGCCATTTTGCAAATCCTGGCTTTGATTTCTTGTACTCTTCCAGCTTTTTTCCCAAAGTTTCAATTCCTTTTGTATACTGCTCGCCGGGATGGCCTTCAAGATCTGCAAGCCCATCATCGACTTTGATTCCCGGCACAATCCCGTTTTTTTCCAGCAATTCCGGAAAAAGAATCCCGCTGTCTGATTTTTGATGCAGTGTTTCTTCGAACAGGATGACCCCGCAGATGTATTCCTCCATTCCCGGAGCTGTTAGGATAAGATTCCTGTACTGCCTCCTTGTTTCTTCAGTTGACTCGATATTTATGCTTGCCAGCCTTTTTGCAGCAGTCTTTGCGCTTTCATCAGCTGCCAGGATTCCTTTTCCGACAACAACCATATCTTTTATCGTCTGTTTTAGCTGATT
This sequence comes from Candidatus Woesearchaeota archaeon, assembly GCA_016185845.1. GTDB lineage: Archaea > Nanobdellota > Nanobdellia > Woesearchaeales > GW2011-AR4. The sequence goes on from JACPMV010000015.1 coordinate 34,949, forward strand.
AGTCATTTTTTGTTTTTTATTTAATTTATCTAGACAAGTCTCTCCCGTATTTGATTCTAAATGCTTCACTCTGATAATCTGGATTTTGAAAATGGTCGTAGGAAACTCCCTTACTTACTAACATAGGTATTGGAACGCCTCTGTCTACCAAAGTGTCAGGAAGGACTGTTTTAGGAAAAACGAAGTCTTCTGGTCTTAGTTTTTTAAATAATTCATCTGGAATCCAAATCCAATTTCCATAGCCCCTAACAAAAACTGGAGTTACTATATCATCTTCGATAGGCATTTTCCCCTCCATAACTTATTTATTTGATAATTATTAATTTTTCTTCAAATAATTTTTGTTGTAGTGATATGGTGAGCGAGTTTCGATGAGCGAACCTCGCATGTCACAGGCAACGGATTTAATTATTTTTTTCTTAATATTTAAATCAATATTCTGGAAAATGCTCAAAATGATGCTGCGCCTCAATAAATCTTATCGTCTTGGTCTTGGCCCTCATCACAATCGAATGGGTTTTTGCGCCGTGGCTTTGGAAACTCACGCCTCTAAGTATTGTGCCGTCGGTCACGCCAGTCGCCGCAAACATCGCTTCATTTGATCTGACTAAATCATCCATCATGAGCTTTTGATTGATGTCCTTCATTCCCATCTTTTTTGCCCTTGCCTTTTCTTCCTCATTCCTGAATTTTAATCTGCCCTGTATCTCCCCTCCAAGACATTTAAGGGCAACTGCTGCAATAACCCCTTCAGGAGCGCCGCCTATTCCAATCAGGATGTCAATACCTGAATCATCAATGGCAGGCGCCAAAGCTCCGGCTATATCGCCGTCCCTGATCAACTTTATCCTGCAGCCTGTTTTCCTGACTTTCTCAATCAGTTCCCTGTGCCTGTCACGGTCCATGATCATGACTGTAATTTCATCCAAAGGCTTGTCCAGTTTTTTGGCAACAGCATTAAGATTGTCTTCAACAGAAGCATCCAAATCAACTGCGCCAACGCATTTTGGGCCAACAGCTATCTTGTCCATATAAGTGTCAGGGGCATTTAACAGGCATCCTGCAGGCGCTGCTGCAAAAACAGCCATTGCGTTTGGGTCGCCTCTTGCGGTGATAGTTGTGCCTTCTAAAGGATCAACAGCAATATCAAGCTTCATTCCCCTGCCTGAGCCTACTTTCTCGCCGATATAGAGCATTGGAGCTTCATCCCTTTCCCCTTCGCCTATGACTATTGTGCCGTCCATGTCTATTACAGAAAAAGCTTTTCTCATTGCCTCAACAGCAGCATGATCAGCCTGATTCTCATTGCCCTTGCCAACCCAAAATGCAGAGTTTATGGCTGCAGCTTCTGTTGCCCTTACAAAGTCCAAAGCTAGGTTTCTGTCCATGCTTAAACCACCTTATAACTTTATAATTTATATAAAATTTTAACCCAGATAAAACAAGTTTGCAGAGCCATTATTTAAACTTTTCTGTTTATCATACTTTATCATACAAAAAACAAAAAATTTATAAATAGAAGTTTTATATAGGCTGATGGGGAATGGTTATCAAAGCAAAATGAAGGAAAGAATCACTATCACTCTAGACAAAAATCTTATACAGCAGATAGACAAAAGGATAGACGGAATTGATATCAAGAATAGGTCGCAGGAAATTGAAAACCTGCTGTCAGAGTCATTGGGCGCAAACATACCAAGCAAGGCCGTACTTCTTGTCGGTGGAAAAGGCACAAGATTAAAGCCATTGACTGACAAAATGCCAAAAGCGCTTCTTGAAGTGCAGGGAAAGGCAGTCACAGAGCACATCTTTGATTTATTGAAAAAATACGGCATAAGGGATGTAATTCTTTGCGTTGGCTATCTGAAAGACAAGATAAAGGAGCATTTTGGAGACGGAAGCAGATTGGGGGTAAACATAACCTATATTGAAGAAGACGAGCCTTTGGGAACTGCAGGCCCCTTAAAACTCGCCAAGAAATACCTAAAAGAAAGCTTCATAGTATCAAACGGCGATGAACTGAAAAGCATAAATATTCCCAGAATGTTTCGGCTGCACAGGAGAAAGGGAGCATTGGGCACTTTGGCATTGACCACTGTTGATGATCCCTCGCATTATGGAGTTGCAAGGCTTGACGGCTCAAGAATAATAGAGTTTGTTGAGAAGCCTAAAAAAGAGGAAGCGCCTTCCAACCTGATAAATGCGGGCTTTTACATCCTTGAGCCTGAAGTCATTGACATGATTCCAAACGGCTTTTCAATGCTCGAAAAAGATGTTTTCCCAAAGCTTGCAAAAATGGGAAAATTAAGAGGATTTCCTTTTGCAGGCCAGTGGTTTGACATCGGGACTGTTGAAAGATACAGGCTGGCTGAGAAGCAGTGGAAAGGCATAGGCCATGCTCAGGAAGATGATGTCGAGGTAGAATGATACTTTAAAATAGATTTCAGCAAAAAAACCAAAAAATATTTAAATAAACGTTAGTTACTACTTTTTTATGGGGAAAATATATTCTATAGCCGCTGGAACTTTGGCTGCAGCTATTGCAGCAAGTGCATGTGCTCCAAGAAGCGTCAGTGCACCTAATGTTCCTACAAGAGGAGGATATGCTTTATCCGACAGCATGACTCAAATGTGTATGGATCAGGCAGAAGGATTAGCTGCTAGATTAACTGAAAATCCAAGCTTGGCTACGAAGGGAATTGAGATAAATGTTCCAAGCAGGGAATATGGAGCCTGCCTTAGAGATATACTGGCTAAGCAAACAGGGAAGGAGTACCTACTTGCCCCTACAGACAGCCCAGTTTACTTTACATTGACACTGGCTCCAGAGAAATAAATCAAAATTCTTTTTTAGATATTTTTATGCGCATTTTTCATAGGGGGTATGCTTCATGAGAAAGATTATTGCCACATTGGCAGCGGCTTCTATGTTGTTATCATATGAAGCAAGCGCAGTAGCTAATCTTCAGCAAACCCCAAAGCAAGCTGAACATGTTCAAGCGCAAAGCTTGGAAGACAGGCTTAGGTCAATAAAAGACCATGATAACATCCCATTGGTTAATGATGGCGACATTCAAGAGTTTAGAAAAAAAGGGATCAGTATCGCTGAATTGCTGGCGATAGCATCTGTGCAGAAAAACAATAAATCAGTATTTTGCAGAGAGTACTTTAGAGATTACATATTAGGCGGGGGAACTTCTGCCTATATATCCTCAATAACCAAATCAACAGGCGAAGTTCCAAGCGATGGCACTATATTGGAATTATGGGTTGATAAAGATAAATGCAAAGGGAGCAATCTGCCAGCTGTGGCTGAGGAACTCGGAAAAATAAAGGATGGCAGGGGCAGGCCATTTTTTAACGTTAATTCAAGATACCTTGCAATACAATATTGCGGCATTCAATTCGATATTTCTCAGGTTAGGGGTGTTGCAAGAGGAGTCTTGGATCCAAATGGCAATCCATTTTTTGGAGGAGAAACGCTTTTGGAGTTCGTAAATGCAGGAGGTTCAGCCCAATACGCAAACAGGTTCAGGGAAAAGTTTACCTTAACCCCAAGAGAACTGGCAGATCTTAAGGCAGCTGATGCAGATCCTAAAAAATTTGGCAGATTTGTTGCAGAGACGGGGCTTGACGCTTCTACCGCCGCTTATTACTTTGTTTTAGGAGTAGACAGCATGGATAAATTCAGCTTTAAGGATACAAATAAGCCTAATGCATTAATTGCTTATGCGCACTATGATCCAGACGGAGCGCTTAGAAATGATACTGAGAGAAAGATTCTCGATAGAATCAGGGAAGCATACGATCTTAAAGTTATAATAATCAGCAGCAAAAAAGATATCTACAATACAGTAAGATCAATACCAGATATAATGCTGCTTGGAGTAAACGGGCACGGAGGATCTAACAGTTTAGATTTAAATGGAGGCAGTATTGGAAACCGGGAATTTATAATGGCAGATAAAGAGATGATACCTATCTTTGAAGGATTGCATCCAAATGCTTCGATATATTTTGCTTCATGCCTGGTAGAAAGGTTTGCAAGAAACATGGCTGCACTGGCGGGAGGCAGGAAAGTCTTTGCCGCAGGAGGCAGTTTGCGTTCAACAGGGGTTAGTATAGAATCCCTTGTTCCATTTGAAATAAAATTTTACAGCAGCGGAAAGGACATCACAGTCACAAGCCCATAATTCAACTTCTCCGAAAAACTTGCATATATTTAATGAAATAGTTAAATTATACCGTTTTTCCATAGATTCTTTCCTGATTTTGCTGAGGATTAAGAAATCCAAACAGAAAAGTAATTAAATTAATGCAAAGCTAAAGCCATTATGCTATCAGAAATTTTCAAAGCCTATGACGTAAGGGGAATCTACGGGCAGAGCCTTACAGAAGACATTGCCTATAAAATAGGCAGGGCTTTTGTTTATTTCCTAAAATGCAGGGAAGTAGTTGTAGGGACTGACATGAGAGTTTCGTCTCCAAAACTAAGCAAAGCGCTTATGAAAGGGATTACAGAGCAGGGCACAAATGCAATCTTTATAGGGCAGGTATGCACGGACGCTGTTTATTTTGCATCCGGATTTCTTAACAAGCCTGCCGTAATGTTCACTGCTTCCCATAATCCGAAGCAATATAACGGGATGAAATTCTGCAGGGAAGATGCAATACCGATAAACAATGACACCGGGCTGCAAAAAATAAAATCGATAATTGAGAATGAAGAGTATGATAAAACAAAAAGTCGAATGCGAGTGAGCTTGGGACATAAGCGAGCGAAAGGCGAGCTTTCGCAAGTCACACGAACTCGCTCACAATTGACTAAAAAAGGAAAAATAATCAAAAAAGAGATTTTAAATGAATATGTAAATCATGTAAAAAAATTCATTGACGTTAAAAAACTAAGGAAATTAAAAATTGCCGTTGATGCGGGCAACGGAATGGCAGGAAAAGTTATACCATTAGTTTTTAATGGTTTGCCGATAAAAATAATTCCATTATATTTTAAACTTGACGGAACTTTCCCTAATCATCCCGCAGACCCGTCAAAGTCAGAGAATCTTGCTGAGCTGCAAAAATCCGTAAGAAAGCATAAATGCGATTTCGGAATGGCTTTTGACGGCGATGCAGACAGGATTTTCTTTGTTGATGAAAAAGGAAGCATAGTAAACAGCAGTTTGATTTCCTCGCTGATAGTTAAAAATATTTTGACAAAATCCAAAAATAAGAATCAAAAAATAATACACAATGTAGTGTGCAGCAGGATTGTGCCTGAAACCATAATGAAATTTGGAGGCACGCCAATAATTGAAAGAGTAGGTCATTCTTTCATAAAAGAAACAATGAGGAAGACAAAAGCGCTGTTTGCATGCGAACATTCTGCGCATTACTATTACAGGGACAATTACAGGGCTGATTCAGGCATTATAACAAGCCTTATAGTTGCAGAGATTGTTTCAAAGGAAAATAAAAAATTATCAGAATTGCTTGATGAATTCAGGAAATACTTCACAATTGAGGAAACTAATGTTGAGGTTGAAGACAAGGAAGCAAAAATGAATGAAATAGAGTCTATATACAAAAAACAAAACCCAAAAAGAATATCAAGGCTGGACGGTGTTACTATAGAATTTAATGACTGGTGGTTTAATGTCAGGCCTTCAAATACTGAGCCTTTGCTGAGGCTTAATCTGGAGGCAAATTCTAGGGAGCTGATGGAAAGGAAGAAGGGGGAAGTGCTGGAATTGATGAAAAGATGATATTTGATTCTCTTTTCGCAACCTTTAAATAGTATTAAATAATCCTATGCATTAACAGAGAGAGAAGGAACGCAGTTACTAAATATTTCTTTCTCAAAACATTTGAGATGGTCAATACGAAATTAAAGCCTATTTTTCCAAGCTTAAGGGAAAAGAAAAGGTACTTAGCCTTTGAAATTATCTCGAAAGAAAGAATAGGCGGGCTAAATGCGGTTTCAGATGCAGTATACTCTGCTTCAATGCAGTTCATGGGAGTTATAGAGGCTGCAAAAGCAGGCGTAATGATGCTGAGCAACAAATGGAATCAAAATACTCAAAGAGGAATAATAAAAGTAGGGCACAGGCATGCAGATGCTATGAAAGCGTCCCTGACTTTTATAACCAGGATAGAAAACAAGGAAGCAATCTGCAGAAGCCTCGGAGTTTCGGGAATTTTAAAGAAAGCGGAGAATAATTATTTGAAAACAGCAGCGTAAGATTAGGGATTTTTTTAATTGAAAAGTAATGGATTAAGTCGTTAATGAATTGCGCCAATTGTCCAGCGCAGGAAGAACAAACATAATCAAGCGTTTGAACGCATTAACGAATAATACAATAACGATTGAACATTAACGAAAAACACATTAACTAAATTTCAATAAAAACAAATTAAAAAATGATTAACCGGAGGTAATTATTATGCAGCCAATGCAGCATCAGATGATGGGTTATGACAGGGCAATCACAATGTTCAGCCCTGACGGAAGATTATTGCAGGTTGAATATGCCAAAAAAACAGTAAGGCAGGGCTCCACGGCAATAGGGATGGTCTGCTCTGACGGAGTATTGCTGGTGGCTGACAAAAGGGTTGTTGACAGCCTTATAGTGCCTGAATCTGTCGAGAAAATCTGGCAGATTGACGACAACATAGGGGCGGCAGCATCCGGAATATTAAGCGACGCAAGGGTTTTGATAGACAGAGCACAATTAAAGGCGCAGCAGCACAAGGTCACTTACGATTCTGAAATCGACACTTTGACCATTGTAAAGGACATATGCGACCTGAAGCAGATATGCACGCAAAGCGGCGGCTTAAGGCCTTTTGGAGTTTCAATACTTGTAGCAGGCATTGATGATCATTCTCCGAAATTGTTCGAGACAGACCCGATAGGAATATACTTCCAGTACAAGGCAACGGCAATCGGAGAAGGCGAAGTCGAGGTTGAGGAAATTTTACATAGTGAATACAAGCAGGACATGAGCATTGAAGAAGGCTTAAAGCTGTCTTTGAAGGCCCTTAAAAAGGTCCTTGGCGAAAATTTTAATGTGGAAAGGATTGATGCGGCTCATATCACAACAGCCGAAAAAAAGTTCAGAAGAGTGGCAAAATCAAAAATGGAGAAGATGTCATCAGAGCTGAAAGATGACAAAAAGCCCAAGAAATGAGTGAATTATGATGGTCACAGTAGATCAGGCGATAATCGCAAGGCTTAAAGTCCAGGGCAATAATTTCGAGATTCTTGTTGACTGCGCCAATGCGCTTGCAGTAAGGGAAGGCAGGGAAATAAGCATGAGGGATGTTCTTGCCGCAATGCAGGTTTTTTCCGACGCAAAAAAGGGATTAGCAGCTTCTGAAACTGCGATGAAGCAGATTTTCGGGACAAGCGACGCAGAGGATGTTTCAAAAGAGATCATAAAAAAAGGCGAAATCCAGCTTACACAGGAATACAGGGAAAAATTAAGGGAGGAAAAAAGAAAGCAGATTATTTCAATCCTGCACAGGAACGGAGTTGATCCAAAGACTCATCTGCCGCATCCTCCGCAAAGGATTGAAAACGCTTTTGCAGAGGCAAAATTTCATGTTGACGAGTTTAAGCAAGTTCAGGAGCAGGTTCAGGAAGCGCTGAAAGCATTAAGGCCAATACTGCCCATAAAATTCGAGATCAAGGAAATAGCGCTCAAGATATCCCCTGATTACGCGCCAAAATGCTATTCAACAGTCAAGCAGTTCGGCACAATGCTCAGGGAAGAATGGCAGACGAACGGTTACTGGGTTGCTGTTGTAGAGATTCCCGGCGGCCTGGAAAGCGACCTTTACGACAAATTAAACAGGATATGCCACGGGAATGTGGAAAGCAAGGTTTTGAAGACGAAGTGAATAAAAATGAATGATATTGTAATTCATGATATTAATCCGGAAATAAGGAAAGTGAGAGAAAGCGGATATGTGGAAATATCGCGTACGCCATTAGAGGAGAGGCTGAAACAGGTAAAATTAGTCTTCGAATTTGGCCGGTCTGCTTTAAGTCACCCAAATAACAAACCTCGCGTGCAGCGGGCTTTGAATGCAATGAAGGACGCAATTATAGACAATCTTGCCAGGCCTTGGGATTTCAGGGAAGCTTATGAATTTGGCAATTTATACAAGGCAATGGTCCAACCGTATTTACCGGGTTAAATGTAATATTTAAAAAATTGAAAATGAACATCACCACAGATAAAATAGATCAGAAATTTGCTATGAGCCAAAGAAAAGGCATTGCAGAAATAATCAAGGCAAAGGGAATACTAAATATTGCAAAATCTGAGCCTGATTCTCAGCTGCCTCTTTCGCATGAAACAATTCTTCTTTCGACAATTTCCGGAAGCTTTGATATGCCTGTTCCGAAAATTCAGCTGGCTTCAATGCAGGGAAACAATTCTGCATCAAAAGATGAGCAGGAGGATGCTGAAGGAAAAAATACAGCCTCAAAGAAATGGGGCTACAAATCAAGTTTAAACATATAAGGTGAAAA
>JACPMV010000016.1 GCA_016185845.1 Candidatus Woesearchaeota archaeon
GAACCTGCAGTCAACATTGACTAATGAAAATCATTATTTAAACGAATTGTATGAGTCATGCGAGAAAAATAATGATGTATTGGGCGCATTGAGCAAAACAAACTCCATTTTTACTGAAAATGGAAATTTGCTGAGCGCTGTGCTTTCTAGCATAAGCAAAATGGATTGCTGGCTTTATTACCCGATTGCCGACATAGAAAACCATAATCACAAGGCAGAGATGTTTTTTGCAAAATTCCACGAAAAATCAAGGCACATTTTCAGGTTTGAAATTTTTAATATGCAAAAAATAAAGGCAGAGCAGGCAATAAATGAGCTGGCAGGCAACTGCGCAGACCCGATATTTATCGGCTACCCCTATGGGCTTGTTGAGGCTGACAGGACTGCAAGGGTAAGCAACAATGAAAAAGAGTCATTAAGGACAATGCTTCTTGTAAAGCTAAAAAACAGGAATATAGAGAAATACCTAAGCGCTGCAAATGCGCATGAAATACTGGATAAGATAAGTTTTTAAATACAAAAATAAATGAATTTTTTATGTATGATGTAATAACTGTCGGCTCCGCTACCGTCGATGTTTTTGCCAAGACGCATTTCTCCGAACTGATAAAGATAATAGACCCGAAAGGCGAGACCGACTTGCTGGCTTTTCCGAGCGGAACGAAAATTCTCATAGATGACCTGGAATTTACAACCGGGGGCTCAGGAACAAACACTGCCGTTGCGTTCTCAAGGCTTGGGCATAAAGCTGCATTTCTGGGCAAGCTGGGGCAGGGAACAAATTCTGAATTCATACACAAAAATCTTGTGAAAGAAAAAATCCAATTATTGTGCGCCCATGGGGAAGGCAATGCAGGATATTCCATCATCTTAGACACCCTGGACCATGACAGGACTATACTGGCTTACAAGGGAATAAATGACGAATTAAAAGTCAAGGATGTCCCGTTCAAAAAACTAAAGACAAAATGGTTCTATTTCGGCGCAATGATGGGCGAGTCGTTCAATACGCTGGAAAAGCTGGCGGAATTCGCCCAAAAGAAAAAAATCAAGATTGCATTCAATCCGAGCACTTATCTTGCCGAGAAAGGCAAAAGCTACCTTAAAAATATTCTTTCAAGGACGGAATTGCTTGTGTTAGGGGCATGACGAAATGGAAGGGCTATTGCTTAAGCTCAGGGGGCTGGGACCAAAGACTGCAGTCATAACCGACGGCAGGCAAATGCTTTACGTAATTGATGAACATCATGTTTATTCTGCTTTTCCGCCTCCTGTCAAGATAGTTGATGCTACCGGCGCAGGGGACGCCTTTGCAGCCTCTTTTCTTTCAGGCATTTTGAGAAAAAATGATGTTGAATTTGCTATAAGACTCGGAGTTGCCAATGCCCAGTCCGTTGTCAGGTATTTTGGAGCTAAAAATATATTATTGAGCTACAAGGAAGCGTCAAAAGCGGCAAATAAGCTGAGAATGAAAGTTAACAAGAAAAAAATCTAATACCCGTGCTTTCCTTTCAGCGGCACGAACATAAATTCCCCAAGATTTTCCTCAATAATTTTTCCATCAATCTTTTTTCCCTTTATCATCACCTGCTCGTTCATATTTCCGACAGGCGCAACTATTACTCCGCCTTCTTTTAGCTGCTTGATTAAAGGATTTGGTATTTTTGGGCATGCGGCAGTTATTATGATTTTGTCGTAAGGCGCTTCTTTGGCATATCCTTTAGAGCCGTCATGCTTTATAATCTCAGCATTCTTTAATTTCAGTTTTTTGATATTTTCTTTTGCCAGTTCAGCTAAATTATTAACTATTTCTGTTGAAATTAATTTTCCTTTATTGCCGATAATATCTGCTATTATCGCTGCCTGATAGCCGGAACCGGAGCCGACTTCGAGAACCTTGTCGCCTTTTTTTAATTCAAGAGCCTGAGTCATTATCATGACTGTTGTAGGCTGGGAGATTGTCTGGCCCTCGCCTATCGGCAGCGGATAGTCTCCATAAGCCTCTTCTTTTCTTTCTTCTGCGACAAACAATTCTCTCGGGACTTTTTTAAAAGCCTCAATTACTTTTTTATCTTTTATTATTCCTGAAGAAACCCAATGCTCCATTAACTGCTCTTTAGACGGCATTATATGGATAAAACATTATAAGAATAAAAATTTTGTGTGACATCAATCTAAGGCTACAAATACGTCATTGCCTTCTACCTTTACCTTATAATTGGGCACTTTCGCAGTCGGCATCATTGCATTGGTCCCAGTTTTTACATTATAGCGCCAGCCGTGCCACGGGCATGTAACAGTATCACCTTCAAGATAACCTTCGCCCAATGGACCTCCTTTGTGCAGACAAGTGTTGCCTATTGCAAAAAACTCTCCGTCCACATTGAACAAAGCAACTTGTTCACCATCTACTTCAACAACCTTGTTCTCTCCTGGCTTTAAGTCGGATGCGCTTGCTACTTTGATGAAATTTGGCATTGGAACCACCATGCCATGCTAATCCAGCATTATATTTAAAGTTTATCAAAAAATTCACTAAAATCCAAAACCTTTATATGTCGGAAATGTTATGAATATTTCCGAGCATGCTCAGAAATCAAAGATTTCTGACATTCTTAAATTTATATTATAGAGATAAAGAGAGGTGTGCATTTTGAAATCAGATAAATCAAAAAAATTCATTCTTTGGTTTGATGAGCTTGGGATTGAAGATGTTCCTTTAGTCGGCGGCAAGAATGCTTCTTTGGGGGAAATGTACAGGAACCTGGCAGGCAAAGGAGTAAAAATCCCAAACGGATTTGCGGTAACAGCTTACGCTTACAACTATCTTCTTGAGAAGGCAAAGATAAAAGATGAGATAAAGCAGATTCTTAGGGGATTAAACACTTCAAACATGAAAAACCTCTCTGACAGGGGAAGAAAAGTACGAGAGACAATACTGAAAGCGGAATTTCCTAAAGAGCTCAGGGAGGAAATCATAAACTCTTACACGAAACTGTGCAGGCAGTACGGGAAAAATACTGATGTTGCAGTAAGAAGCTCAGCGACTGCAGAGGATCTTCCGGATGCGAGCTTTGCGGGCCAGCAGGAAACTTACCTTAACATAAGGGGCAGCCATGAATTAATTGAGGCATGCAAGAAATGCTTTGCCTCCTTGTTTACAAACAGGGCAATTTCTTACAGGGTGGACAAGCATTTTGACCATTTCAAGGTTGCATTATCTATTGGCGTGCAGAAAATGGTAAGGAGCGACAAGGCATGCTCGGGCGTGATGTTTTCCATTGACACAGAGACAGGGTTCAAGGATGCTGTTTTGATTAATGGGGCTTACGGATTGGGAGAAAATGTTGTCCTTGGCGCTGTCAACCCTGACCAGTTCTATGTTTTCAAGCCTGCTTTAAAGAAAGGATTCAGGCCAATAATAAGCAAGAAGCTCGGCAGCAAGAAAATAAAAATGATTTACAGGAAGCATGGGGAAAAGACAACAGCAAATATTGAAGTGCAGCATGCAGAGCGCCTTAAGTTTGTCCTGAAAGATGATGAAATACTGAAGCTTGCAAAGTGGGCATGCATAATCGAGGATTATTATTCTGCCAAGGCAAAAAAATTCAAGCCCATGGACATGGAATGGGCAAAAGACGGGGAAACAAATGACTTGTTTATTGTCCAGGCAAGGCCGGAAACAGTACAGAGCCGTAAGAATTTCAGCATTCTAGAGGAATACTACCTGAAAGAAAAGGGCCAGGTTATTGTGACAGGGCTTAGCGTGGGAATGAAGATAGGAGCCGGAAAAGCCCACGTAATAAAAAGCGCGAGTGAAATTGGAAATTTCAGGGCAGGGGAAATACTGATAACGGAAAAAACAGACCCTGACTGGGAGCCCATAATGAAGATAGCGTCTGCAATTGTGACAAACAAGGGGGGCAGGACAGCTCATGCAGCAATCATCGCAAGAGAGCTTGGCATCCCGGCAATTGTAGGGACTGAAAAAGGGACAGAAGCTGTCAAGACAGGAACTGACGTGACTGTAAGCTGCGCAGAAGGCGAAGTCGGTAAAGTTTACAGGGGAAAACTGAAGTTTGAAATAAGGAAAGTGGATTTAAAAAAATTAAGAAAGCCGAGAACACTGATAATGATGAATGTGGGAAACCCTGACAGCGCTTTTGAGTTTTCTTTCATTCCTAATGAAGGAGTTGGGCTTGCAAGGGAGGAATTCATCATAAGCTCATACATCAAAGTGCATCCATCGGCTTTGCTGCATTATGACAAGCTCAAAGATAAAAAAGCCAAAAAAATAATTGACGAGCTGGCTTATGCCTACAAAAGCAGGGTTGATTTTTTTATTGAAAAACTTGCGCAGGGTGTTGCCATGATTGGGGCTGCCTTCTATCCGAAGCCGGTGATTGTCAGGATGTCTGACTTCAAGTCAAATGAATATGCCAATTTAATCGGAGGCAGGGAATTTGAGCCAAAGGAAGAAAATCCGATGATTGGGTGGAGAGGCGCCTCAAGGTATTACACGGGCAATTACAGGGAGGCATTCGGGCTTGAGTGCAGGGCGATGAAAAAGGCAAGGGACGAGATGGGGCTTGACAATGTCAAGCTGATGGTTCCGTTCTGCAGGACTGTTGATGAAGGAAAAGCAGTTGTTGCTGAGATGAAAAAATACGGATTAGTTCAGGGAAAAAACGGGCTTGAGATTTATGTCATGTGCGAGATTCCTTCGAATGTTGTCTTAGCTGATGATTTTGCAAAAATATTTGACGGCTTTTCAATCGGCTCAAATGATTTGACTCAGCTTACTTTGGGTTTAGACAGGGACTCTGAACTGGTTTCAAGGCTTTATGATGAACGAAACCCTGCTGTCAAGAGAATGATTTGGGAAGTGATACACAAGTGCAAGAGAAACAAGACAAAGATAGGGATTTGCGGGCAGGGTCCTTCAGATCATGAAGACTTTGCATTGTTTTTGGTAAAGTGCGGCATTGATTCAATTTCTTTGAATCCAGATACTGTTATAAAGACTACTATAGCTATTGCTGAACTTGAGAAGAAATTAAAGAAAAAATAGATTTATTTCATAAAATGAAAATAAAATATGACTCAGATGCGGATGCCATGTACCTTACTCTAAAAAGAGATAAAGCAGCAAGTACCAAGGAGATAGATGAAAATACTATACTTGATTTTGATAAGAATGGTGAGGTTATAAGGGTTGAAATATTGTTTGTGAAAGAAAGAAACCCCCACATCTTGAAAGAATTACAGATTGAGAATCTTATTTCTGTTTAAATTTAATTATTTTCCTTATTGAAATTAAACAAAAATAGTCTATTTTTTAATATATTCTATATTGAAAATAATTTGATTAAGATAAAAGTTCGTCAAACGCATGTTTGACGAACTTTACAATTTACCTTCAATTCTTTCCATATAGCAAGAAATTTCAATAAGCAAATCCAAAACTTTAAATATCACATTCCAATGCTTTTATCAAAGGGGTGCACATGCTCAGGCTAGGTGTTTTAGCGTCAACAAGAGGAACAGATATGCAGGCCGTAATTGACGCTATAAGCTTAAAAAAGCTTAACGCAGTTATTTCTGCAGTAATCTCAAACAAGCAGGATGCTTATG
>JACPMV010000017.1 GCA_016185845.1 Candidatus Woesearchaeota archaeon
TTCATAATGATGAGCTCGCAGAAAGGTGTGGCTCCTTCTGATCTGGCAATTTCCATAGAAGACAAGCTTCGAAAGCATAAAGGCCAGGATGAAGGCAAGGAGGATTTTTTCGTGCAGACTTTTGAGGATGCCTTGGCTACCTTTACAACAGTGATAAATGTAATAAACGGGATGCTGCTGCTCATAGCGCTTGTCTCGCTTGTTGTCGCTTTTGTCAACATAATGAATACCATGTACACTGCAATTATAGAAAGGACAAAAGAGATTGGAGTGATGAAGGCTATTGGAGCCAAGAACAGCGACATACTTATTATTTTTGTAGTAGAGGCAGGACTTATTGGTTTGATTGGAGGATTGCTTGGCGTGCTTCTTGGGTATGTAATATCTTCAATCGGAGGCTCAATAGCTGCTGCGTCGGGATTTGCACTTTTGAAGCCTGCTTATCCAATTTCATTGATAATTGGGTGTTTGCTCTTTTCTCTTTTAGTCGGGACAGCAGCTGGTTTTTTCCCTGCGAGAAGAGCTTCTAAATTAAAGCCGGTGGATGCGCTTAGGTATGAGTGAAATAAGATAATCCTTGAGGAGCAATGACAAAAAAAGTACATATTCCTGCGAAGATAGGGTAAAAAATATACAAATGTAGCATTAGATTAGTGACAATCCTAATTTCCTACAAATTGAAGTCATTTTAACTACTAAAGATCTTCTCAATTTTATTCTAAAGTCGTCCAAGTCGGAATATTCCATATATTTAATATCTTTTTTAATTTCTCTTTCTCTAATTATATGTGCCCAATTCGTCTTGCATTTTTTACTAGACCTTATAAATATTTTAATATCATCAATGCCATACTCTTCAAAAGAGGCATTCAGTTCTTTTTCAACTTCATTTCTATACTCATCAGATAAAATACAAAGGAATTGATTACATTCCTTTAAATTTTGTTGAATACACTCTTTTGTATGAGCAATTTTATATCTTGGGTCTTCCTCAACTAAAATGGCATATATTGGAAAAAAATATGTTGAATTTAGTTCTTTTATAATCTCTTTAGTAATTTGTCTCTCTTGGATTACCTGATGTGAACTTACAAATACATCAGTCTTAGGTGGCTTTATCTTATCTTTTTTAGTCTTTTTAATTAAGATTTTTTTGGGTTTGATTTTATCCCTAGAAGGAATTAAATTACCCCTTAACAAAGTCCCGATGCCTATACCATACATTTTAAGCATGAGAGAAGAAGTCTTGTTTGGTTTTTTACAGAAGATAATAGATACATTAAGTTTACTGGTCCTCATAGAAGCTATTCTTTGAACTAAAGGTTCCGGCAGAAAATCAGTTTGCCTAATAATGAAGGCATAGAGTTTGCCACCTTTAGAAGCAAGAATATCTGGTCTCCAACTGAATTTCATATGTGGAGGAATAGAATGAATTTTATACCCTTTGTCCACAAGATTCGATTTTAACCTAGAATTAAGTATTGAGATATCCATTTTTACTGTAATATTTTCTTATTAATCAAATCGACCAATTTACCAAGATTTTTTTGAAGTTGTTCTTTTTCCTTAATTGTAGCTTTTCTTAAATCAAAATTGGATAATTTTGAATAAAGTTCATCTGAATTTTTTTGAATTTCCTCTAATTGATACACAATTTCAGAGGTAGAAGAATAAACATCTTTAGGTGAAAATTTAGGTTTATTAAGAAATTCTATAATTTTTTCTTTAACTAACTCTTTTCGCACTTTGTGGTTTTTTGCTGCAGCTAAAGTTTTTGAAATGAGTCTAAATTCTTTGTTCTTTTCAACTACATTTTCATTTTTTTTCTTTATACAAATATCTATTATTTTCGTGACAGAATATTCTTTTAGAATTTCTGGCATCTGTTTCTTTATTTCCATTATAGGCTTATGCATTTCAGATAGAATATCGGGGTCCATTTTTTTGTTTTGATATTCATTTTTTTCAGATTGAAGGAATTTTTCAAGAATTTCAGGTGGATAATCATAAAATTTGAGATATTTTCTAAGTTTATACTCAGATAAGGATGTAACCCTTTTTAGTTCTTTAATATCAGATGGTTTAAGATTAATTATATCTTTACCCATCTCTTTAATTACATTTTGAAGGGCCTGGGCAACGGCAAAATCTGTCCACTCAGTCCTGACATTATGTATATGGAACATCATTGATAAATTATCTAATATTGAGGGTTCCTTTTTCAAAATAAATGCAGGAATTGTTGGAATATTCAACTTCTGACAAGCTTGATATCTTCTCTGTCCATCAATCAAAACAAACTTCCCCTTACTCCTATAAACGATTATAGGATTAAGAACATTTTTAGCTAATATAGATTCTAATAACTCATCTTCATCTGATTCTGAGAATTTTTTACGAGGGTTTAATTGATTTATAACTATTTTTACTACGGGAATATCAATTATTCCTTCCTCGTATTCAATAACTGGATAATTTACTTTTGCAATGTTGCACCACCCCCTCAGAGACTAAATGTGTTTCAAAGGGTATACATCTAAGCAAGTACATATAAAATTTTCTATTTTTTTGGGATATAAAAAAGTTTAAAATAGCCTTTAGAATGAGTAATCACTTAAAAAATAACTTATGTCGGACTTATTTCTTGTGATATTAAACAAAGCCTCTGATGGGATTTGAACCCACAGCCTGCGCTTTTTCTTCAAAGCTATTATTTCCACAACCATAATCTTTAGATACCTATGGTGACTAACAATAGAAGATATTTTAGATTAAAATGAACTTTAGTTAATTATATCATTTTTGCCAAGTCACTTTTCACTATGCATCTTCCTCAGCTCCTCCTTCAAAATCTTTCCCATGGTGTTTTTAGGCAGTGCTTCGATAAACTCAACATATTTCGGCTTTTTGAATGATGCGAGCCTTTCCCTGCAGTACGAGATAATTTCATTCCCGCTTAATTTTTTGCCTTCATGAAGGACGACATATGCTTTTACAGATTCCCCAAATTCCTTGTCCGGAATGCCGACAACAGCGCATTCCCTGACCTGGGGCATTGATTCTATGACTTCCTCAATTTCCCTGGGATAGATGTTAATGCCGCCTGAGATCAGCACATCCTTTGACCTGCCTAGAATATAGACATAGCCTTTTTCATCGACCTTGCCTACGTCGCCTGTCACAAACCAGCCGTCCTTGAAAACTTCCTCGTTGTATTTTTCTTTATTCCAGTAGCCGTGAAACACATTCGGGCCCTTGATCAGGATATCGCCTTCCGTATTTACAGGCACGTCATTGTAATTTTTATCTGTAACCCTTATTTTGACGCCGGGAAGGCAGAATCCGACAGAGCCCGGAACCCTTTCTCCTTCATAAGGATTTGAGAAGTTCATCATGGATTCAGACATTCCGGCTCTTTCAAGAACTTCGTGCTTTAGCGCTTTCTTCAATTGGGAGAAAAGCTCTTTCGACAGGGGAGCTGAGCCTGAAACAAAAAGCCTCATCGAAGACAAGTCATATTTTTCTGCATCGGCTTCAAGAATCTTGAAATACATTGTCGGAACTCCCATAAACAATGTCGCTTTTCTTTTTTGTATTGTTTCCAGGACATCTCCTGCATCAAATTTTCTTTTAAGGACTGTGAAATTTCCGGTGTATAAAGAAGTGAGCAAGGCAACCCCAATGCCGTGGATGTGGTAAAGGGGCAGGGCAAGAACAAAAATATCGTCTTTTGACATTCTCCATGACTGGACAAGCGCCTTTACCCCGGATTCCATGTTTTTCTGGGTCAGCGTTGCGCCCTTCGGCTTTCCCGTTGTTCCCGAGGTATAGAATATTATTGAATGGTCGTCATCATTCAGAACTGTGGCGGGGCTTTTATCGCTGGACTTTGAGATCAGCTCATTGAAATCCAAAGCTTCTTTCCCGTTTCCTCCAATCAGGATTATATATTTTAAATCCTTCAGCTTGTGTTTTATATTATTAACAATCGGAAGCCTTTCCTTGTCCGTAATTACAGTGTTTGCGCCGCTGTCGCCCAGGATATGGAGAATTTCCTGCTCCCTGAAGCTCACATTCATAGGGACAATGACGCTTCCGTTCCTGAAATTTCCGACAATAGAATAAACCAATTCAATGCAGTTGGGCATGAACTGGGCAACCCTGTCGCCTTTTTTGATGCCAAGTTCATTAAAAGCGTTTGCAACCCTGTTAGCTGCCAAATCCAGCTCCCTGAAAGTTATGGTTTTTCCCTCAAATTCAATTGCTGTCTTGTCAGGCAGCTTTTCGGCAGTTTTTTTAAACAGGTATGTCAAGGGCATTATAGGAGATAGTATAAGATTACTTTTAAATTTAATTGAAAGAAGCCTCTGATGGGATTTGAACCCACAGCCTGCGCTTTACCCTTTGGAATACGAAAGCCTAATCAAATTCCAAGATGCTTTATTTTATCTAAATGGCGTTTATTGCTGAATCCGATGACCTCAATGAATTTTTTGCAATTTTGTAATCCATTTATTTGAATAACATGTTTATTATAATTAGCATTTACTCTCGGATTTAGGTTAAGGTTTTTCAAAATAGTGTAAACTTGGTTTATTAATGCATAACTCACTGAAGTCAGATTAATTCTTATATATGGGTTCTTATAAATTGCTCTTTTATCATAAAAAATACAGCCATCAGTGTCATAAATTCCCCTAACACAAAGATTAATCAGTTTAGAATCTTTAAGATTAATGATCTCATCAGGTATTGTTACAGTATAAGCTTTCTTACCAGCTGCAAACTTGAATCTTTCTGTCAGCAGCTTATGAAATTCTTTAGAGTAAATTGTTAATCTCAGTGTGTTATCTTTTTTTGTGAGGATGGGATTTGAATTTGGACTTATCATCTTAATGAATAGCACTAGTGTTTTAACAAAATATTCATTATCCAGAGTTGAATGCCCTGCAAATTGCGTCATGTATATATGGCCATATTTATTAGTGAAACCATCTCCTATGAATGCCCCAATCAATTCACACAATTGAGGAGTAAGCGGCATATCAAATTTAAATTGGTATTTGTTAGTGTGTTTAAATTTTTTAGGTCTAATCATTCTTCCTTTTTCAAAAATATGTTTATGTTTTTTATAAGTTGAAATGCCCCCTTTTACTCTTCCCCAGTTTTTATCCTTTAAAATAACATTTTGTAAGAAAAATTCCCTATCTTGTTTATCCAAATAATTTAAAAAAGTCAAAAATGTAGAATAGGGCATTGAAATGTTGCCATTACGAAAACATTCCAATCTTGATTTATAAATATTAAAACTTTTTCCAATATTATTCCAAGTACTGAACCGAGTTTTTAGTTTAGCAAAGAATTGGTTTCTAATTTCCTCATTTTTAAAGAGAATTCTTTTTGAAAGAAATTCTTCGCTTGGGGATTTTTTATTTTTCATAGGATTGGTATGTTTTGCAAAAATAATAAAAGCCCCCAAGGAGATTTGCACTCCTGACCTGTAGCTTACGAGGTTCGGTTATTGTAATCTACCGCTCCGCTACTGAGCTATGGGGGCATAGGAAACAAATAGGCCCATATTCTTTATAAACTTTACCTTAGTTTTCTGAGCTATAGGGGCTGTTAGCCTCCAGAATTTCTATTCCCGTTATAGTGCCATCTTTTGCAACATCTATGTTTATTCCGCTTGGCAGCTCCACTGTTTTCCAATATGCTTTTTTCACTAATTCAATATTCAAAATGTCCTCTTCCTTGTCGTAACATACTCCTTTCATTTTTAGTTATTTTATAGCTTTTAAAATTTCTTCTTTTGACTTAAACTTCTTCTGGCATTCAAAGCATACGGAATGGAGCTTGCCCTTGCTCTCCTTGACATGGGTTCCAAGGATCTTGCCGAGGAAGGTAGTCTCGATTGTTTTACTGCATATTCCACATTTCATAAAACCATAAGGTTTTTATTTGTTTTATAATTCTTTCCCTTTATGAAGAGGATAATGATTTTGTCAGCCTTATTGATGATATTAAGCGGGATTGTTGCTATGGCGCAGCCCTTTGGGCCGCCAATCTATGTAGCAGACCCTGTAAGCATGGAATGCAGGTATTATTTTGCAGGCAATGAAAGGCACTTTAATCCACGCCCGGAAAACTATACGCTGGATATAGGATATACTACCGACTTTAAGAATCAGGATCAGGCATGCGAATTCTGGAGATGCATCTACACCAACGGGACTGTAAAGGTGACTCCTGACAACAGGCCAATAGAAAAAGACCTGTGCGTGTGTAATTCCGGCTATTACTGGGATGATGTCAAGGGATGCGTTGAATTCAAGCAGCAGGAAGGGCCCAAGACATTTCTAGGATTGATTTGGGGATGGATTACAGGAATTTTTAATTGACATTTCTAAAACATGCCAAGAATAGCTATTGTGGACAACGAGAAGCTCAAGGATTTGCAGCAAAAGCACTACATCGCAGGAATCTGCCCAGTCAACAGGACAGGAAAGGAATGCATAAAGGTGGAAGCAGACGGCAAGCTGAGCATCGACGAGCATTTATGCACGGGCTGCGGGATATGCCCCAAAGCAGCGCCATTGGCAATAAAAATAATAAACCTGCCGGAAGAATTAGCCAAAAAGCCAGTCCACAGGTACGGCGAAAACAAGTTCATACTTTACTCTGTCCCGACTCCCGGCCTGGGAAAAGTCACCGGGATACTTGGAGTCAACGGCATAGGGAAATCAACTGCAATAAAAATCCTGGCAGGCGCGGTAAAGCCGAATTTCGGCGACTGGACGAGCGCAGAAACAGATTATGACCAGCTGATAGAATTCTTCAAGGGATCTGAAGCCCAGGGCTTTTTCGAGAAGATAAAGAAAGGCGAGATAAAAGTCGCGTACAAGCCCCAGCAGGTTGACCTGATACCCAAAACAACAAAGGGCAAGGTCATTGACTTATTAAAAAAAGTTGATGAAAAAAACGAGTTAAAAAAAATCTCAAATGAGCTGCAATTGAATGACGTATTAAACAATGACATTTCAGAGATTTCCGGAGGGGAGCTGCAAAGGGCTGCAATTGCGGCAACAGTTTTGAAAAATGCCGACCTGTACATTTTTGACGAGCCTACAAGCTATCTTGACATAAAGCAGAGAATAAACGTAAGCAGGTTCATAAAAGCCATGATAAATGAGAACAATTCTGTTTTGGTTGTAGAGCACGACCTTGTAATACTTGATTATATCTGCGATTTGGTGCATTTGATGTACGGAAAAGAAGATGCCTACGGGATTGTGAGCGGGGTCAAGCCGGTAAGAAACGGGATAAATGTGTATTTAGGGGGGTATATCAAAGAAGAGAATGTAAGGTTCCGCGATTCAAAGATAAAATTCGCCGAAAAGCCGCCTATCAAGAAAAAGCATACAAAGGAAGCAATAACATCATGGGAAAATGTTGAAAAAAAACTTGGAAATTTCACATTAAAGTCCGGCAAGGGCTCAATACATAAAAACGAGATTATAGGGATATTGGGAGAAAACGGGACCGGAAAGACAACTTTTGTAAAGATACTGGCTTCTGTGCTGAAGCAGGACAAAGGTGAAATCTCGCATAAAGTGAAGGTAAGCTACAAGCCGCAATATCTTGAAGTTTCTGATGAATTGGTTGTTGATGTCCTAAAGAATGCATTCCACAAATATGAGAACCAGATTGTGCATCCGCTGAATATTGTCCAGTTATCATTAAAAAAACTGAATGAATTATCGGGAGGAGAGCTGCAGAAGGTTGCGATTGCCTATTGCCTGCAAAATGATGCTGACCTGTATTTACTGGACGAGCCGTCTGCTTATCTTGATTCGGAACAAAGGCTGATTTTGTCAAAAGTCATAAGGGATTTTATAGAGCACAAAGGAGTGTCTGCCCTGATCGTTGACCATGATTTATTGTTCATAGATTATATTTCCGACAAATTAATTGTTTTTGAAGGAAAGCCTGCAATTGAAGGGAATGTTACAGGGCCTTTTGATATGGAAGACGGCATGAACAAATTCCTAAAGGAGCTCGGAATCACGCTAAGAAGGGACCCTGAAACAAACAGGCCCAGAGTTAATAAGCTGGATTCCAGGCTGGACAGGGAACAAAAAGAAAGCGGGAAATATTATTATGCCTAAGCCCTGCCCTTGCTTTCTCCAGTTACAATCCCAGCAGTGATAATATGCGCCAATCTCAATGGCTCCGGAATTAAGCTTCTTGTGCAGACAATCTTGAGAATTTTTCTTGCTTTTTGAATATCAATCCCTGCCAATTGCACAAATATTTTATCAATATGGATCACTTTGCCTGCGTTTTCCAATAGTTTTATTTTATTTCTCTTTTTTATTTTAATCAAGGTTTTCCTGATTTTTTCAATGTCGGGGTTTTTCCTAATAACTACAATGACTGGTATTTTTGTTTTTTTGCTTAATTCTTTTATATCAATTATATTGAATCCGCCGACTGCAATTCCGCTGAGAAAAATACACTGCAGCTGTGGCCTGAACTTGCATTTATTTATCATTTTGATTATTTTATCAGTCGCGTCATTGCCGTCAACTTCGGCTTTTGAAGAAAGAACGCCGTCAACAAACAAGCCGCCCCGCATCACAACGCCGACAACAAGAACTTCCTTGTCCTTGAATTTGTTAAATGGGGAATCGTCAATCCCAATTACCCTTATCTCTTTTTTTATCATTTTATCTTATTATATCTAAAACAGCCGGTTAAGTGGTCATTGACCATGCCGACTGCCTGCATGAAAGCGTAGCAGATTGTCGGGCCTGCAAACCTAAATCCTTGTTTTTTGAGCTCTTTGCTCATTAAATCCGATTCTTTTGTTGATGCTGGGATTTCATTTAATGACTTGAATTTATTTTTTATTGTCTTGTGATTGACAAACTGCCAGATATATTTATCAAAAGAGCCGAATTTTTTTTTTATTTCAAGAAATTTTTTGGCATTGGATATTGCTGCCTCGATTTTAAGCCTGTTCCTTATAATGCCCGCGTCTTTAAGCAATGAATTGATGTCTTTTTTTGTGTATCGGGATATTTTTCCCGGGTCAAAATTATCAAATGATCTCCTGTAATTTTCCCTCCTGTTTAGTATGGTCTGCCATGTCAATCCTGCCTGGGCGCCTTCAAGAATCAAGAATTCAAACAATTTTTTATCATTGTGCAAAGGCACACCCCATTCCCTGTCATGATACTCTATCATTAATTTGCTGCTTCCGCACCATGCGCATCTGTTCATTTTATTCCCTGAACTCTATATCATCTATTATCCCGTCAGAGTCAAGGTCGATACCTTCAACAACTTTTGCCTTTATTTCCGGATTATGGATGTTGCCTGAGGTTATCTTCTTGAAATCCTTGAGAAAAGCTATAATTGCCGCTCTTGTGCCGCTGAATCTCTTGCCTGCTACGACCAAAATTGATCTGTCCTGGTTAAACGGGTTTTTGGCCTTGACTATTATTCCGCATTCATCCTGGGGATAAACCTCATTGGAAACTGTTGATTTTATATTGCTTTCTTCAAATCTTATTGGCAGCTTGGAGTTTACTTTTTCCACGACTTTGTTGACAACCGGGCCCCCTATCAAAATCAGGTTATTCTGAAAATCCTCGTCCCTTACTTCAGTATCTAATTTTACATTGAATTTCGGCACGTAATTGAGGAAAGTGCCAAGAAACAGCGCCAAGTCCATTCCGTAGTAGCCGTCTCTGCTTCTGGCTTTATCGGGGCCATGGGGGTCCGGAGATCCGACAATTATCAAGGCATTCAGCTGGCCGTCTTTGATGAAAGGCTCGAGAAATTCTGACTCATTCTTTATTGAGCCTATTTTGCTTGTTGTTTCAAACTCCTTAAACTTTATTACAAAAGCAGGCTCTGTCAGGGCATAGAAATTCGCAACAGCTCCCTGTTTTGTCTCTTTTTTCACAATTTTTATTATGCCTGCTTTTTCAAGATTCCTTATGTGATAATAGATTTTCTGCTCATGCACCTTTAATGATTTAGCAATGTCTATCGGGTACATGGATTCCTTTGCAAGCAGATTTAGAATCTTATGGGCCAGCCCTGAGCTGACAGTACCTGCATCTTCTGCCCTGATTTCCTTGGCCGGCAATGAGCGCATTTCGTTTTTCTGCTTATCTACTACGAACATAACAACAAGAAAGAGGAGCTACTATAAAAAGTTTTTTAATGGTCTTATAATAAAAATTTTGGTTGGATAGATTTGGGTGATTATCCACTAGTGAGTATTATAGTTTTTTTTATAATAGTCATATAAATATTTTAATAAGGTATATAAATAAGCATGCTTCTACTGTTTAAATGTCCTCAAACGACATCTTAAAACATCTCCAAGTGCATCTCATAACCTCTTTTGGGATGCACTGTTTTTTTATTTTATTATTTATCTGATATACATCAACGAATAAAATTAATAAAAATAAACGGAAACGACCTTTATATGCAAAGGTGAAAAAGGTAACCCGTTTGTGATTGTTTAAGCTGTATTTCAAAAAGGTTACAAAAAATGTGCGGAATTGTGGGAGTTGTTTCTGACAAGGATATAAATGAAAAGCTGTATAACGGGCTGGCAAACCTGGAATACAGGGGCTATGATTCTGTAGGAATGTGCTTCATAAACGGCTCCGGCATTGATATAAAGAAAGGAGTTGGAAAGCTGCATGAAGTCAACAGCAAGATTAATTTCCTCGGAATGCCGGGAAAAGTCGGGCTTGGGCACTGCAGGTGGAGCACGCATGGCGGTGTTACAGAAGAAAACGCCCATCCGCATATTGACTGCACATCAAGGATAAGCGTGGTGCATAACGGCATAATAGAGAACTATTCTGAGCTGAAAGAAGAGCTTGAAAAAAAGGGCCACAAATTTTGCTCGCAAACAGATACTGAGGTGATAGCCCATTTAATTGAAGAAAGCATGAAAGACGGGAAAATTGAAGATGCTGTCATAACTGCGCTGAACAAGATAGAAGGAAGCTATGCATTAGGCGTATTATATTCTGAAGAGCCTGACAAGCTTATTGGCGCAAGAAACGAAAGCCCGCTGATTTTGGGAATAGGCGAAAATGAAAATTTCATCGCGTCAGATGTCCCCTCCATATTAAGCTATACTAATAAGATTATTTATCTGGAAGACAAGGAAATTGCGGTCCTGACAAAAGATAATTTCAAAGTTTTGGATTTAAACGGCAATGTAAAAACTAAGGAGATACATCTGATAAACTGGAGCGCAGAGGCAGCAGAGAAAGGCGGCTACGAGCATTTTATGCTCAAGGAGATCCATGAACAGCCTGTTGCAATTGCAAACACTCTGAATGAAAGGCTGAGAAAGGGAGAGGTTAAATTTGAAAAGGAATTCGGGCTTTCTGATGATTATCTGAAGAAAATAAAAAGAATAGTCATAGTTGCCTGCGGCACTTCATGGCATGCCGGATTAGTAGGGAAGTTCATGCTTGAGGAGCTTGCCAAAATACCGACTGATGTCGAGTATGCTTCGGAATTCAGGTACAGGCATCCTTTGCTTGACAAAGACACATTGGTCATAGCCATCTCGCAGTCAGGAGAAACAGCAGACACATTGGCTGCTTTGAAAGAGGCCAAAAAGCTCGGGGCAATGACTTTGGCTGTCTGCAACGTAATGGGCAGCTCAATTACTAGGATTTCTGACGGCGTGATTTATACAAGAGCAGGGCCTGAAATCGGCGTGGCATCGACAAAGGCATTCACAACACAGCTTTGTGTCCTCTATTTGCTTACAATATTATTGTCAAAACTGAGGAATACGCTGAGCCAGGAGCAGATTAACGGCATGATAACAGGAATAAGAAAAATACCTTTGCAGCTGCAGTCTGTCCTGGATGAAGATGATGAGATACTGAAATGCGCGGAGCTGTACTACAAAAAGCCGAACTCGCTTTATCTCGGAAGGGGTGTTAATTTTCCCATTGCGCTGGAAGGCGCATTAAAGCTGAAGGAAGTCAGCTACATCCATGCAGAGGGATATCCTGCTGCAGAGATGAAGCACGGCCCTATTGCGCTGATTGACAACAGCATGCCTGTTGTTTTCATCGCGCCGCAGGATATCTACACATACAAGAAAGTGCTTGGCAACATCGAGGAAGTAAAAGCAAGAGGAGGAATAATAATTTCCGTAGTTACAGAAGGCGACGCAGAAATACCCAAAAAGTCAGAGCACACAATATTTATCCCAAAGACCATGTACACTTTAAGCTCAATACTTTCAGTTGTGCCTCTGCAGTTATTGGCGTACCATATTGCGGTGAAATTAGGTCGTGACGTCGATCGTCCTCGCAACCTCGCAAAAAGTGTTGTTGTGGAGTAGCTATCTTTAAGTAGTGAAAAAATAGAAAGATTTATAAATCAATTACTTATCATAAATACAAAATGGATACTCTTTTTACAACTCCGGAACTTAGTCCTGAAGCTCTTGCTAGGAGAAGGATTCTAGGTATAGGGTTGAAAGTATTGGGCGGAGCTGTATTTTTGGGAGGCAATACTTGGTTAGGTTATCAAGCAGCAACTGGTAAAAGTCCCTCAACACTGCTTCCTGCCTCAGAAACAGATCTTCAGCTTACTGTTCTCTCTTACATGGATAGCAGAAGATACAGCAATCCAGATTTTGGAAGGCAAGTTACTGGAACAGAAGCCGAATTTTTAGATATAGTTGATGAGCAGGTTTATTTTACACTTCCCAAAGGATTGCCGGATAAAGCAAGAACACTTGAAAAGCTTGCAAAAAATCCCAATCTTGTTAGGAACTCCCAATCCGTAATGGTTGGAGAAAGCCTTGATGATTATACAGCATTACCTGGCTTTGAAATAATATCCATGCCGTTATCAGAATTTAGAGTAGACCCAAATCGCAAAGTAGTGATTAGGTATCAAAAGATGCCATTTAAAACAAATGGAGATTTATTTTATGATGTAACGGTTTCAGAATTGGATGGTTTTCTTAGCAACAGAATGATATATGGTGGCACACAATACGCCGATGAGGGAGTAGTGAGATTCGGAAAAAAAGTTTTTTTGCCCAATCTTGGAGGCATTGTAGCAGGAAAGGGAGAGCAGTCATTAGAGCGCTTGGTCTCAAGAATCATAGATCCGCAAGAGCCAATGGAAATTCAAATAGCTAAATTAAACGTGTTTGTGGCAAATGCCATTCCATACGATACTGTTCAGGCTGAAAATGATTTTAGGTATCGCAAAAGGCCAAATGAGACTTTAATGACCGAAAAGGCAATATGCGATAGCAAAGTCGTACTGCTAGCATCACTTCTTGAGCAAATAGGTGCTGATTATCATATACTTTACCTATTTAAAGACGAAACAGGAACTGGCCATAGTCAAGTTGCAGTTGCAGGAGATTTTCCTAAAACAAATGGATTGGGGGTTAAAATTAATGGAATAGATTATGCAATTGCCGAAACTACTGCTCGTGGATTTTTAATAGGCGCAACTCGTCTGACAGATTATACAGATCCAGAATACATAAAATACAGGCAAAGGCCCGGCATGTGGGGCGGGGGTATTTTCGGATCAAGAATAGTACAAATATCTGATGGACAAAAACTAAGATGGGATAGAGGTAGTTTTATTTAATTTCGGTAAGAGATCATATTAGACACCCTAACCTCCAGATTTTTAAAGGTATTTAAAATAATTCAGGCTACCTGCAAACATCTCTTCTGGCTGGTTTTTGCTCTTCATCATAGTTAAGCTAAGGAAATAAATAGATATTTAAATATGATTATATAATCTATTTAAAGATGGAACAAACAAAAAAATTGCCTATAAAACCCCCGCATATTGCATTAACGCTGCTGTTTTTATCATGGCTGGCCAGTTATAAATTTCCTCAGCTTAATGTTATTGATAAGCCATACAATAAGATAGGCATTATTATTTTGGTGATTGGGCTGTCCCTAACTTTTTATTCTTTCTACCTGTTTAAGAAGAACAAAACGCCGATCCTGCCGGGCAAAAAGCCGACATTTGTGGTTATTGAAGGGCCTTACAATTTCACAAGAAACCCGATGTATCTTGGAGTTTCAACTGCGCTTCTTGGAGCAGCAGTATATTTTGGCAATTTGCTTTCATTCCTGTCTCCAATAATATTTTTTCTCGTAATGAATTACTATTTTGTGCCGTTTGAGGAGAAATTGATGGAAAATCTTTTTGGAAAAAAATATCTTAGCTACAAGAAGCAGGTACGGAGATGGCTGTGATGAAAATCCGCAAAGCAGCAGGCAAAGATGCAAAAGGCATTGCAAACGTTTTAGTTAACAGCTACAACGTCAAGGATTTGAAAGAGGGAATGGAAGTTTTCAAGAGCGAGACGGCAAAGCAGCACCATTGGATTGTTGCAGAAGACCATGGAAAGGTAATCGGGATTGCCACATGGATACTGCACGGATTGCCGAAGCACCAATTGGCGGAGCTGGACAGGATTGCTGTATTGCCTGACTATAGGGGGCATGGAATCGCAAAGCCATTATTTGAAGCTTTGCTGAAAGACTGCAGGGATTTCTATAAAAAACACCGGTCAAAATTAAGGAAGATGTACATTTTGACCCATTATGACAATGTAAGGGCTCACAGGTTTTATGAGAAGCTCGGATTTTCGCACGAGACAACCCTGAAGCAGCACTATTATGCCAATAAGGACGAGTTTGTTTATTCTAGGTTTTTTTCTTGAATGCGTCTAGCAGCTGTTGCGCTGGGCAATAGTCGCAATTCAATAATTAAATCCATCCAATAAATAATTTTAAAAATTAAAAAATTCCGACTAATTTCATGAATTCTTCTTTATTTTTGCACATAAAATAAGGATTGTTTTTCTTCTCATTACCTATTGTGGAGAATCTTGTCTCGCCGTAATCATGCCCCGGATAAATTTCTGTTTTATCGTCCAATTTCTTTAATTTTTGCAGGCTTTCAAACAATTTTAGCGCGTCTCCGCCGGGCAGGTCAGTCCTTCCGATTGCGCCTACAAACAAAGTGTCTCCTGTCAATAATTTATTTTCTGCAAGAAGGCAGATTGAGCCCAGAGTATGGCCGGGTGTATGGACAACTTTAATTTTTATTTTTCCGACATTGATTTCATCATTATCCTTTAAGTTGATTGTTTTTATTGTGCCATTTTTAATGTGTTTTTTTATTGAGTTTGATTCCAGCTCATGAAAATAAACATCTGCACTTATTTTATCCGCCAATTCGCTGACTCCCTGAACATGGTCAAAATGAGAATGTGTCAGTATTATTTTTTTTATTTCTAATTTGCTTTGGCTTGCAGTATTGATTATTTTATCAACATCCCAGCCGGCATCTATGACGGCAGCTTCCTTTGATATTTCATCACCTATAAAATATACAAAATTCTGCATTGGGCCTACATCTATCTGATTAAAAATCATTTTGTGACTTTCCTGGCAAAGCTCATAAAGCCGGAATGTCCTATGCTGGCGCTCTTTGGCCTTACTTTTCTTTCCTCTACCTCCCACTCCCTTTCGGTTATCTCGCAGGTTTTAAGATAGACAAAGCTTTCATTTTTCCTCAGATTATTCACAAAATCCGCAACTTGTGGAACTGATGGAGAGTACGAAACCAAAAAACCCCCGGGATTAAGCGCTTTTGAGCAGTTTTCAATCGCCTTCCACGGCTCCGGCACATCGAGGATTGCAACATCAATATTTTTGTCATCTGTTTCCTCGTAAATGTTTTTATTTTTTATTTTAATGTTTTTCAAATTTAGAAATCCTATGTTTGACTTGACAACTTCAATAAAATCTTCCCTTATTTCATAAGTAACAACTTCTTTTGCGATTGAAGCGAGAAAACATGCTAATGCCCCTGAGCCTGAGCCGGCGTCAAGAATTCTGCTTTCCTTGTTTATGCCGGTTTCCGCGATTATAAACCCAATATCCTTCAACGGGATTATTTGGGCATCTCTTTTTATTTTCCTGTACAGGTCAATGAATGAAGGGCTGAAAATAAAGAATTCCTTTTCGGTGTTGGATTTTATCAAATCGCCCTCCTTTGATTTCTCAATATCTTCTTTCTTCACAAAGCCGTACTGGGTATGCAAGTCACTTTCAAGGTCTTTTGCATAGAATTTCCTGCCGTGCCTGGTAATAAGGACTTTTTTGATAGCCATGACTATGGATTAGAAGAAGAATATAAAAAACTAATTAAAAAATTTACTTTTTGCCTTTCTTTGCAGGCATTGAAGCGCAGTGTCCGCAGCCGCCGGGCATAGCCAGTTTCGCTACTCCTTTCAGGACCAACAAGGCTCCTATTACTACCCATATATCCCACTTAAGCCATAGCTGGTTTGCTACCAATACCAAACCCACTACAATAAACTTAGCGGCATGGCATTTTCCGCACACTCCGTCGCAACATTCTCCCATTTTTTGACCTCCTATAATGCTAAGTGTATTTCTTTAGATTGGTAGTATATATTATTTTCCATCTTATAAAACCAAAAGATTTAAAAATAGTAAACGTTAGTTTTAAATAAAAGTACTAATAGATGTAAAAATCAAATAAAATATAAATAATAATAAATAAACATTCATTAAAAATAAACATGCTGTCTTTATCGGATAATGAGTTTAGCGTAATCAATTTCTTAGTTAGAAACTTCACTGAAAGGCTCACAATAAGGAGCATTGCAAAAAAGCTCGGATTCAGCGCTGCCGGGGTCTTCAACATACTGAAGAAGCTCGAGAAGGAAAATATCGTGATTGGGCAGAAACTGGGCACTGGCCTGTTTTATTTCATCAATTTTGAAAGCAAAATTGCAGCGCATCTTGCCGCAATAGTGCTGGCTTATTCTGAAGACAAAGCGGAAATAAATACGGAAAGATTCAGGCAGGCAAAAGCTGCAATTTCTGACGCTAAATCCCTGCTTATCATAACAGACAGCATGACTTTTCTGGATTTGGCAATTCCAGGCACAACTATCATCTCAAAAACTGAAGATGAAGTTATTGATTTGCTCAGAAAAAAAGATCCTGAACTGATGGGTATTCTAAAGAAAGGCGCTGTTTTGCTTGGCGAAGACAAGATGGTGGGCATAATAAAAAATTGCATGAAGGGGTATTAAAATGAAACTAACCAGCTATGCAAGATTGTTGGCTTATGCGGGATTAGCGGCTTTGCTTTCAAATTTAGCTTACGGAAGCGCTTTTAGCGACAGCGTTTCAAATGGATTTATGGCTATAAATGATTTTTTTGAATCGAACCAATATGAGGCTTATGCAAGCATTATGGACTTTATGTTTTTTTCATTGCTGTTCATCTCTGTTTATCTGATTGGGGTAAGGTATGGGTTAAGGCAGGCGGCAAAGCCCGAGAAAGCTATTGCAATTTTACTGGGGATTTTGACTGCATTTTTGCTCGTGTCTTCCGGCTTTTCAATAGGCAAGCTTGTGCCTTATGCCGGCTGGCTCATGTTTTTTTTGCTGTTTTTGGTCGTATGGCTTGCGCTCAAAGGCGTGAAGAACAAATTTTACAGGCTTGTCCTGGCTTTGTTGGTTGTGCTTTTGATTGTAGCCCTGATGAACGGCTATTTTGAGGACTTGGCAATAAGACCTGAAGAGGCTGTGGAATAAATGCTGAAATTTAACAAAAAAAGAATTGGAAAAATATTGCTGATGGCTGTTGCGTTTATGCTAGTGGCAGATATAGCACATGCCAGAACAATATCAGAGGTATTCGGCAATGCACTGGCAAAAATAGGCAATTTCTTTGAGCCTGGCCAATACGAGCCTTATTCCAATGCAATAGACTTCTTCCTGTTTTCAGTGCTTTTTATTTCGCTGTATATGTCCGGGGCAAAAAATGTATTTAAAGAAATGAAAAAGCCTGAAAAGATAATTGTAATCTTGCTTGGGCTGGTGACTGCGTTCTTATTGGTGCTGGCTGGATTTTCAATAACGCTGCTGCTGCCCTACATTCATTGGATACTGTTTTTATTATTATTTTTGCTTTTATTTTGGCTCTTTAAAGGAATTGAAAGCAAGCCTTGGAGGTTTGTTTTGGCATTGGCTCTTGCTTTATTGCCTTTGGCTTTATTGCAGGGCTATTGCGGCATAAACTGGCTTTTGTACCTGATAATATTTGTTGTTTTGCTGTTTTTGCTGAAAGGCATAAAAAACAAGTTTGGAAGATTTATTTTGGCATTGATTATTACTGTCCTGATAGCTTTCTTACTTCAATTCTTATGCGGCTATTTTGGCTTGCCTGACATTTCTGGAATCAAGGAAAGCGCTGCTGAAGGGGGGGGAAGTATTGCAGCAAGCGGAAAGGGATTTGCATCGGGATTTGGCAGTTATGTTGGCGGCTTATGGGAAAATGCCAGGTCAGTCAGGTTTAATTATGCTCCAGGGCTTCCCAATTGGCTTAGAAGCGTGCCGGCTGAACTTACCGCTCCCAGGCTGCAGGTGGTGCATCCTGTTCCCGCTGCTCCAGCCGCCGCTCCGCCAGCGGCAGCCAAAGAGGATGAAGCGGCTAAAAAGGCTGAAGAAGGCAAGGAACTAGCGCCAAGTCCAGCACCGACGCCAGCTCCAGTGCCAAGCCCACCGACAACACCCGTTCCAACTCCAACACCTGCGCCGACACCTGCAGTCCCATCACCAACTCCTGCTCCGCCGCCAACGCCTCCTCCAGTTGCGCCTGCGCCAGCTCCAGCGCCCAGTCCTGCACCAGCAACAGCAGGGCAATTCCAGATAATACGCCCAGGTATTTCTCGAGCAGACAGCCTTTTAGTAGGGGATATATTTATTGGCAATGTAGGCAATCGAAGGCTCAAGCAGGTTACCCGCAAAGACCCCGAAAATTTCGTTCTTACTTTTGAGGATGGAACACAAACTACTACCTTACCCTTCCCTATTCATGATGGAATCATAAGAGGGGCAACGATTGATAGATATGTCACAATTGGAAACAGCCGCTATAGGGTCAGGGAAAGGGATGGAAGATATGTTTTGCAAAGAGGAAAGACTATAAATCCTTTTAGATGGGCGTTTGGACAGCCATTTGGGTTGTTCGATGAGGATGTTCAAAACCCAAACACTGATCCTCAACTGCAAGAGGACTTAAGAGTCCAAGGCTCAACGCCGATAAGCAAAAATATAAACCTTGAAGATGCTGAAGTAAGCACTGCAGGACTTGGCGATGATATTTTAGATAATCCCGGTACGACTTTTTTAATTGCCTTGGCTATAATTCTCGCAATAGTGTTCAGGAAAAAATTATTGAGCAGATTCCGCAGAAAAAAAGTAAAAGCCGATGTCTATTACACTGAAAAAATGAAGGCTGAGAGGCTTGCCAGATTTATTGAAGCCTCTGACAATGCCATCAGAGAAATAGCATCGCGCAATAACGCCAAAAACTATCATTTGGATGCTGCAGACAAGCATAAGGCCTACATTGAGGCAATTATAACAACAAAAGAAGGAACTGACATGCCAAAAATTATCTATCCTGAAGGAAGAAGAGAGCTGAAAGAAGAGCACAAAGCTGTAAGCAATATTTTAGATGAAGAAGCAGGATTCATTGATGCCCTAACAAGATTAAAAGATGTTGAGCTGCAATTATTAAGGGAACTGCAGGAAATACTCAAGCCAAAATGAAGAGGTGCTGAATATCGCATTTAATATAAAAAGGATTGCGGGAAAAGAGCAGGTAGATGCAAGCTCGGACATTAACAGAATTTACAGGGAGGTTGCATTGCTTCTTGTCAAGCCCGGCAGCAGGGAACAAATAGAGAACATCGGCATATTAAACCTGCTAAGGCTCTGCTATAATGCTGAAGAGGAAATAATAAATGATGAAAAATTCATAAAAGACGCCCTTGATGAAGATAAGGTTCATGCGCTGGTAAAAAATAAGTTTGCAAGATTCAGGATGGTTATGAATACAGAGGGCGCTTTAAAAAGAGAAATGGAAGCAGAAAAGGGTTATGTAGGTGCATTGGCAAAGCGAATTGGAAGGCAAAACCAGCTTTTAGCGCTGCTAAAAAGCAAGCTTGAGGAAGAATTTCAGCTGAGGGAGAAAGACGCAAAAAAGCTCATGTTAATAATACGAAAGCCGGAGCCGAGAGCCGGAAAGGACAGCAGGCCAATAATAGTTCTTGATGAAGAGACGGAATTTGAGGCCGAGGCAGTCGGGCCTGAAGACAAAAGAGAATTAGTGCAGTCAATTAATTCAGGGCAAAATCCAAATTTAAGGTTTAAATGGGTTATATCGCAAAAATCCAAAGTGCCGTTTGAGCTTGAAACAGAAAAAAGAGGAGTGAGGTCTGGAAAAGTAATAATGCCCAGCAGCGAATTTAACATAAACAATAAAGCATATCTTGAAGTCGGGCTGTATGATATCCGCAACAATGAGATAATTGCAAAATCCGCGCAGACAGAAGTTAAGCTTGTTAAGAGAGACCGCAATGAAGAAGTGTTCAAGAGGCTGGAGGCCATAGGTAAGCGTATATATGGGGAGATTGAAAAATACAACAAAACAAAAGAAGACGGTAATTTGTCTGATACTTATGATTTGCGTAGTTGGCTAGATTATTACTATTCACAAGTTAGTTTTATGCCAGACTTTGATGATGATACTGGAAAATGGTCTAGGATAGGATTACATGAGGGCAAATTGGGGAGTGATTTAAAAGATAAACTCCCAGTAATGATAGTGCCTCAACTAGAAGTTCGACTCGATCATAAACGAATGAAGCAATATTTTGACAACTACAAGAAAGGGATGGTATTGAAGCCCGATGATGTTTTGAAATTTGCCAGAGGGTTTGCAGTCTGGGGGAAAAAAGCTTATGAGAGAACTGATTTAAGGGGTATGAAGCATATAGAAAGGGATAAAGAGTTTAAACTGCTCGAAAAAGGAATCATAAGGCTCCCTGAAAAAGTCAGGAGCCTGCGCGAGATAATAGAGGGGGAAGAAGAAGCCCTGAAAATTCTGGAAAAAATACTGAAGGAAAAATACCCGAGAGCTTACAAATTTATTGACGGAAACAAAAAAGCACTTCTAAAATTGTACAGCCAAGTAAAATCTATGGACAGGGAAAAAATAACCGGGGCAATAGGTGAAAAAAGAAACGAAATCGCGGAAAGAATTGAAAGAGATTCCGAGACGTCGCATGAAAATATGATTCGCTTAATTGCCTGGCTGAGAGAGCTGGCAAAGCGGCTTGAAGAGCGTGAAAGAAAAAGGGCAATGGAGCCGCCGACAAAAAGTAGGCTAAACCGGTACGGAGAAAAGCTTTTGGACATTCAATTAAGAAGGGCAGGGCCTCCAATAGAAACGCCCGAATCTGAAGAAAGAAAAATAAAATCAAGAATACAACTAATTTTAGAGCTGGCTGACAGGCTTGAGAAACTCGAAGAGAAAAGAGTACTTATGATGGGAGCAACTATCGGAGCAATCGCAGTAATGGAGAAGCCGTCTATGAGAATAAATCTGCTTGGAAAAGGCCCGCAGATAATGCCAACAGGAAGGCCAAGCGTCCCTAAAAAGCTTGAGCCAACTGAAGTGCCTGAGCCAACGGCAGCAGAAGAAAAAGAAGCTATAGACAGGATAAGTGAGTCTCTGGATGAAATATGAGCAGCCAAAAACTTGAAAGATTAATAGGATTGCTGAAGCAGGACAAAGATAAATTTACTTGGAAGCACAGGACAATAATAGAAGCAGTTATTAAGAAGCTAGAAAATGGCATGCTTGGCGATGCGAGAAGCATACTTAATAATGCCATTAGGATGGGCCCATATGATGATTTTGCTCAATTTGCCTCAAAACTTGAATATAAAATTCAAAGAATAGGGGAAAAGGAAAAAATTACAATCAAAATAATATCTCCTGCGCCAAATTCTGAACTGGTAATTGGAGAGCAAGCCAGCAATCTTCGTGCAGAAGTTGTGCCAACAGGAGCAGAAAGGGGCTTGGCTATTGAATGGATTATAAGAGGCATTGGCACAGGAGGCAATGAAAGAGAAGCGCCAGTGGATACTTCTCGCCGTTTAAGCGCAAGCATTTCTGAACGCCCTGTGTCTTCAATATTTATTCCGGGAACTGCAGTTTTATATATTGAGTTAGTTGATTACGGGAAACCCCGCAATGATCAGATAGTTGCGCAATCAAAACCAGTTCAAGTATTTCTTAAAAGAAAAGAAGAAAATTTAAAAATTGAAATCAGTGAAGTCAGCGGCTTGCCTCCGTCTCCGGATGTGCATGGCAGAAAATCTGTGAAAATCCATTATGAGAGGCAGCCAATTGCAATTGATATTGTAGTTTATGGCCATGGAGATAAATATTTTTCATGGTCGTTTTTACAGCCTGAGATTGGAAAATGGGGAATAGTTGACGAAGGCAGTATAAATTTAACTGGAATTGACAAATTCAAACATTTCCGAGTTGAGCTGAATAAAACATTCGAGCCGGGAGGTTATATGTTCCAGATTAGCTGTGTTAAGCCCGATGGGCTTCAAGAGGATGAAATTGTATTTATTGATATAGAAAATCCGGCACAGGCATTAACCGAAGAATATGCCATATCACTTTATAAGGCTTTATTAAAGGATGAGAATGCTGCTCAGCAGCCAATCTATCTGGGTATAGATCGCAAAACTTATGACAGGCCTGAATTTGCCCCTACAATATGGTTTTTTAGAGAATCTCGGGATATTTCAGCTCCTTTTATCGCATTTATACAAGGCAATCAAGGATTTTTATTTATTTCGCATATAGTTTATTACTCAAAAACAATGAGCGATGTTTTTCCTGAATTGACAAATCAAAATTACGAAACAGTAAAACCAAATATAAAACCACTGCCAATAAGAAAGAGGGAAGATGGATTATGGGAAATTGCAAAAGCAGAAGACCAAGCATCTCAGGCAAGAGCTGGCGGACAATCATCAATCGTAGAAGAGCTTGCAACAAGCCTGAAGTATAGGCATGCTGTTTATGAGTTTGAGGATTTTAAGCATGATAAATTCATTATGAAGGGGTTAATTGGTGATAGAGATAGCGAGTTTATCAGGGCAATGGATATATTTTCTTATTATACAAAAGATACTGAACACGAGGTTAATTTATCTTTTCGTTTTAGCCCTTTAAAAGAGCCATTTTTATCCAGAGTGATCGGAGACACAACAAAACTTATCAGCGGCGGCTATGATTATGTAATACGCCTTGTATTTAAAGATGATACTTTAGGGCTGGAGGCAAACATTAGGTATGTGCTGTTAATCCCTCGAGAAGAAGTATCAAGAGTAAAGCCGTTGATTCAAAATAATCCTTCAATTGTGATTGAAGTATTTAAAAAAGTATTTCCTGGATACGACAGAAGCTCAGGCAGGTTAAAAATAGACCCAAGCAATCCGGGAGAATTTTTCGCCTGAATATGGGTAATTATTCAGTTATAATCACAATCAGCAGCTTATTTCTGCCTATTTTATAGCAAACTTTATATATTACTTCTTTTACATCATTTAATATAAGTAAACTATGTGATGTAAAATGGATATAACCCAGTTGGCAAAAAGGCTTGAAGGGCTGAAAAAAGAGCAGTAATTGTATAATAATAGAAAGATATATAAATATGTTTTATATTACATTGTTATAAAAAATATAACAATATGTGATAAAATGACATTAAAGCTGCTTGTAAGGAAATTGGAGTTAACAGATAAGAAGTTCATCACAAGGGAAGAACTTAAATCATACTGCAAAGAATTGAAGCTGGATTATTATACAGCTATAAGGTACCTTACGTCAAACAGCTACTTGATAAGAATTTTAAGAGGTATATTCTACATCAAGTCAATAGAGGAAAGAAGGCTAAAAAAAATTGATATAAACTACATAGGCGCCTTAAAAGAGGCATTAAAAATTAGAGGTGTCAAATGGTACTTTGGGCTGGAATCTGCAATTAAATTAAATAATCTAACGCACGAATATTTTGCAATTGAGACTGTTATAACAGATTCAATGTTTAGGCCAAGACCTATAGAAATATTAGGCGCAAATGTGAAATTTGTCAAGATACGCAAAGATTTATTTGATTTTGGGCTTATTGGAAATGATTTCAAGCACTCGGATATTGAAAAAACATTATTAGACATTATTTATCTTGGAAAATACAATAACTTTTCAGAAGAAGTAATAAGAAATAAAATCTCGGATTTACTAAAAAATTGCGAAAAAAGCAAATTAATGAGGTATGCAGGACATTATCCAAAAACGGTTAGCAAATTTTTGCGCAAATTAATATGATAGAATCTAAACTTATAGATTATTTGGCTGAAAAATCCGGAATAAGAAATAAAGGCTTGATTGAAAAAGACTTTATTATCCAATCTTTGCTAGTCAGCTTTTCAAGAAATCGCTACATTAGTAAAAATTTTGCATTTAAAGGTGGCACTTGTCTCGTTAAGTGTTATCTTGGTTATTTCAGATTTTCTGAAGATCTGGATTTTACATTTATAAACCAGAATGTATTCGATAACAAAAGCGAAAAGGAAATAAGAAGATTGCTGTCTGATGAGATAAATAAATTGATTGGAATAATAGCCGATATTTCTAATGCCTACTATCTGGACTTTAAGGCAGAGAAACATAATAAAAAATATGTTGAGTTTGGAGGCAACAATAAGTTCTTGACATTAAAGATAGGATATACTTCTTCTGTGAATAAACTAGAGCAATTCATAAAAATTCAGATTAATTTTGTAGACTTTTTTATGTTCAAATTCAAAAAGCTGGGAGCAGAGCCATTGGTTAGCATCCAAAAAAAAGAGGCTGAATTCTTATTCCCGGATTATTCACATATTTTACTGGCAAAACCAAAATTGAGAGCATATAATATTAAGGAAATACTATTAGAAAAGGTACGGGCTATATTAACAAGAAGGGGCGTAAAGGAAAGAGATTTTGTTGATGTTTTTCTTATCACTAAAAAATTGAACAAGAATGTTAGGGCGTTTAAAGAAAGCATTATGTTAAAGACTAAATTTATGCTAAAATACGAAAAGTACAGGTCAAATTTAGAAGAGAAAAAAAATATAAAAGAATGGATAAAGGCAGGACAAGAGCAGTATCTTCTTTTAAAGCCATTAAATGAATTTGAGCAATTTCTAAGAGAGATTAAGCCGTTCATCAATGAGCTTGTAAAAGAAATCTTGGAAAAACAAGATTGAATTTGATGTGGCGGTATAGATGGATATAACCCAGCTGGCAAAAAGGCTTGAAGGGCTGCAGACAGCAGACAGCATATCTGTAAACCTCGGTGTAGATAAAAGAACAGCCATCAACTATGTATGGCAGCTAAGGAAAA
This sequence comes from Candidatus Woesearchaeota archaeon, assembly GCA_016185845.1. Lineage (GTDB taxonomy): Archaea > Nanobdellota > Nanobdellia > Woesearchaeales > GW2011-AR4. The sequence continues at coordinate 25,430 of JACPMV010000017.1, forward strand.
AGGGATATGTAGAGACTATATACGGAAAGAGAAAGATAAGGATGTATAAAATATCGCCTATAAAACCAATTAAGGCAGGCTATCCCGGGCTTTACGAATTCCTGAACCAAAACTCAAAAATCAAGATTTATCCACCTTATACCAACAGGATTTACGACCATAAGCCAACAGCAGAAGAGATGATTGTGAAGGCTGTTCAAACGGGAGATTTCAGAACCGTGCTTTCAGCATTAAACCTGTTCAACAAAATCAAAGACTGGGCTCTGCTGAGCGAACTTGCAAAAAAGGAAAATGTCGGAAGAAAAATAGGCGCTTTATACGATGCGGCAAGAACAATAATAAGAGCAAGAAGAATGGATGAAAGAACGAGAAAATCATTGTTAAAAAGCGAAGTAGACAGCAAATTCATAGTAAAAAACGCCAGAACAAAGGATTTAAACCATATAGAAAAAATGTGGAATGTCTATTTGCCCTTCAATAAAGCAGACTTGGAGGCTTATAAAGAATGATTAATCTCGAAGAGCAAATCAGCCTTTTCAAAAATGTAATTGGAACTCAGCTAAAAAGAAGAGTGGAATGCATTGCAATAGGGGGCTCTGCAATGATGTTTTACCAGGCAAAAAACACAACCAAAGATGTTGACTTGGTTTTCTTAAAAAAAGAGGATTTAGAAGAAGTCAAAGAAATACTATTTAATTCCGGATTTAATGAAAGAAAGAATATACAAGGAATATTCAGAGAAGATGAAGATTCAAGCAAGCCAGTGATGATGGAAAGCCCGGAAACAAGATTTGACCTTTTCCTTGATGAGGTTATAGGGTTTAAAATTCACCAATCGACAATTGAAAGGCTAAGAGAAGTTCATGAGTTTGGCAAGTTTATAGTGAAAGCTGCAAGCCCGGAAGATATATTGATGATGAAAGGATGCACAGAAAGGCTAAGGGACAGGGACGATGCGGCAGAACTAGTAAAAAGGGTTAATATTGATTGGAAGGTTATAATAAGTGAAACCTCTGCTCAAACAAAAATTGGAATGGTCGCTTTTCCCCTGCTGCTTTACGAGTTTTTGACGGAGTTAAAGGAAAATTATAAAATTGATGTTCCAAAAGATATAACAAAAGAACTCTTAGCTATTGCAGAAAAGCAATTCAAAGAGCTTAAGAAAAAAGGCCAGCTTGTAAAGGTCACCAAATACAGATTCAAAAAATAAAAAGTTTATATACTAAGGAATTAAAATCAGTAAAAAAGAGCAAAAATGCCAGAACAAGAAGAGATTCCCCCGCCGCCAAAAAAAGGAATTCTGGGCTTTGGGAAGCCTGAGCAGCCGCAAGGGCCTGACATGAGCAATGTAAACAATGACATAAACTCCCTAAGCAGAAGGCTGAGGTCAATCTGCCGAGCTGAAAACGATAGCTTCTGACATAACTGAGATAAGAAAAGAAATGCAGGAGATAAGGGAAAAGCTTATTCTTGTTATAAAGGAGCTCCAGTTTGCCGCAAGAAAAGACGAGGTGAAAGTGCTTGAGAAGTACATCAACCTGTGGAATCCTATAAAGTTTGTAAGCCAGAATGAGATTGAGGCCATAATAAATGAAGTTATTGACAAAAGAGAAAATGACAAAACAAAGCAGCCATAAGATGGAAAGCTTTAAATAGCATTATTCAAAATAAAATCCTAAAAAGAGGTATATGATGGCCTTCTTAAAGTTTGGGAAGAAAAAAAAAGAGGAACCGTTGGACATGCCGGATTTGCAGATGCCGCCCGAGATGGATCAGCAGCCTGCAAGCCCTGTAGAGCAGGTCCTTATGATGAAGCAGCAGGGCTACACAAACAACCAGATTGTGCAGGCGCTGCAGAGCCAGGGCTACAACACAAACCAAGTTTACGATGCCATAAGCCAGTCAAATCTCAGCGGCCAGGGCATGCAGCCGGAAATGGGCATGCCTGACTATGGGCAAGGCCCCGAGCAGGCATATTCCCAGCCACAATACCAGCAGCAGTCTTTTCAGGCGCCAAAAGAGATGCAGGCGCCCCCCACAATGGATGAAGAGCGAATCCAGGAAATAGCCGAGTCCATAATAGACGAGAAATGGAATGATTTTGCCGCGGACATAAAAAAAGTGATAGAATGGAAAGACCGGAGCGAGGACAGGCTGGCAAAAATAGAGCAGCAGATGATAGACTTAAGGATGACAATTGACTCGTTGACCAAAAGCATCATGAGCAAAATTTCAGGCTACGACCAGAACATAACAGATGTAGGCACAGAAATAAAGGCTATGGAAAAAGTGTTCCAGAAAGTCCTTCCGACCCTGACAGAAAGCGTCAACAAGCTCGACAGGATGGCAAAAGGGAAAGAGCCCCAAAAGAGATGATTCTTTAAAGGTTTTTCTGGTATGTTCTATAAATCTAAAGCAATAAAGAATAAGTGGCGCAGTCTCGAAAATATTAAGAATATGGGGCTTAAAATCGAAAAGTATATAAGTAAGACATATTTTACATATCTTACAGGTGATGCAATATGCAAGTTGAACTAACTAGGATATCTGAAAAAGGACAGATTGTTATACCATCATCGTTAAGGAAAGAGATGGGAATAAAGAAATCCGACCAGTTTATGGTATTTGGGGAAGCTGGAACAGTTATTTTGAAAAAAATAGAAACGCCGGCAATTAAAAAAACATTTGACGAAATTGCTAAACCATTACAGGAAGCGGCAAAGCAGGCAGGGTTAACAAGAGCAGATGTAAAAAAAGCTATTAAAGATGTCAGAAATGCTGCTTAAACTGGTTCTTGATATGTCATAAATTTTTATTATTGATTGAAATTGTAAAAATTTCTGAGCATGCTCAAAAATCGCAACTATTTCAAAACATCATTGCGATTTTTGACACAAATACTCTCGTTTCAGCTTTCTTTTGGGAAGGTAATGAAGCTGAACTATTGAGAAAAATTGAACAAGGTAAGGCAAAATTATACATTACGAATGAAATTATTAAAGAGATTGAAGATGTAATAAAAAGACCAAAATTCAAT
>JACPMV010000018.1 GCA_016185845.1 Candidatus Woesearchaeota archaeon
TAATCCAAAAAAACTGATACAAAAAGGTAATATATATTTAATAGGTGATGCTGCCGGCCAGGTAAAGGCAACAACCGGCGGAGGGATTATTCCATCGCTGAAAGCAGCGCAGACATTGTGCGATTGCATAATAAACAGCAGGAACTATAATAAAGAATTCAAAAAGCAGTCAGGAAAGGAATTATTGCTTCATCTAAGGGTAAGAAATATGCTGAATAAATTTTCTGACAAAGATTATGATAGGCTGCTCAAGCTCATGAGCCAGGAAAAAGTAAGAAAAATACTTAAAAAATACGACCGGGACACGCCAGTGCCATTGGTTGCAAATCTTCTGCTTAAAGAGCCGAGATTTTTATTATTTTCAAAACTGATTTTTGCATGACAGCAAAAGCTTTTTAAAACGCGCACTTTACCTTGTTTTGTTACGTCTATAAGGTGGTTTGGCTCATGGATTCAAAGGAAGATGATGATATATCTATCGATTTAGGCAAGCTGAAGAATTTCTTCAAAAAGGATAAAGAAGAGAAAAATACAGAGGAAGCTGCAAAAATAGTCAGTAAAGAAGATAAGAGCGATGCTGTAAAATCCGATTCGGATGATGATATTTCTCTGGACTTAAGCAAAATCAAAAATCTCTTCAAAAGCGAAAAAAAAGAGGAGAAAGAAGCGCATCATGAAGGGCGCAAAAGGGAAGATGATGAAGACATCTCTTTTGATTTCAGCAAGATAAAAAATATTTTCAGGCCAGAAAAAAAAGCAGCATTTGACCTGGACAAGGCTGTTTATTTCTTTAAAAAATACGGCATAGTATTGCTTGCCCTGATACCCATAATCCTGTCGATATATGTAAGGATGCAGGCAGGCTTCCTTCCGGTAACTGATGAATGGGCTGCAAACACAATCATGAACAATCTGCGCTCGCAGGTGCGCTCCGGCATAGACCAGCAGTACCCTAACCTGCCTGATGCAAACAAAAATGCGCTGGCTGATGCGGAACTGCAAAAAGTAATCTTGCAGAACAAGGCGCAGATTGACGAGCAGATAAAACAAACTTCATCTTATTTCAAGTCATTTTTTCAGGACGACAACGGCAACAACTATATGCCGGATATAGACCCTTATTATTGGGTGAGGTATGCGGAAAATATACTTAAGAGCGGCCATCCCGGAGACATACTAAAAGACGGCAAGCCATTTGACAGCCATCAGCTGGCCCCTGTAGGAAGGCCTGTGGCATTTGACCAGTTTCATTCTTATTCCCTGGCTTATTTCTATAAAATATTAAGCTTTTTTTCACCGGAGCTTACTTTGATGAGGACCAGCTTTTACATTCCCGTTTTCATTTCAGCGATTTGCGTGCTTATAGTATTCCTGATTGCAAGAAAAATTGCAGGAAACGCTGCCGGCTTTTTTGCCGGCATGATAATGGCAGTGAATGGCGCTTTCCTTGGAAGAACTTTGTTCGGGCATGCTGACAATGACGGCTGGGTCATTCTTTTTCCGCTGTTGGCAACATGGCTCTTTGTAACTGCAGAGGATGCAAAAAAACCAGTCATTGCCGTCATTATGGGCTCATTGGCGGGCTTTTTTACTGGAGTATTTACTTTTGCATGGAGCGGCTGGTGGTTTATATTTGATTTTTTGCTGGTCACAATTGCAATAACTGTTGCTTACCTGGTCTTGATAAATTTCAATGAAATAAGAAAAAACAAATGGTTTATGGTTTCTGATATCAATATAAGAAACTTGTTCATTTTCGGCATTATTTATCTTTTATCAACGGGAATATTTGCCACCCTTTTCTCGGGCTGGCTGCAGTTCAGGAACAGTTTTTTGGGGCCTTTAAGCTTCCCTTCGATTAAGGCTCCCGTCATAACCTCCTCCTTATGGCCTAATGTACTGACAACTGTTGCCGAACTCAATGAAGGCTCGATAAACGGAATAATAAACTCTATTGGAGGGCCATTTTTGTTCTTTATAAGCCTAATAGGTTTGATACTTGCCATATCGACAAAAGAAGGCAGGCTAAAAAAATTTGATGTTTTATATTTGATAGCGTCTATCCTGTTTTATGGGATATATTTCCTGTTTAGGAAAAGCGGGTTTGATATCTCAGTTTTAGGGCTGGCTGGCTGGATAATGCTCCCCCTAGTAATCAGGGTCGTAATAGCAATATACAAGAAAGACAATGATAATGATTTTAAGCTGCCTATACTGCTGTCGCTTTGGATTGTTTCAACTATTTTTGCCAGCATAAAGGGGATAAGGTTCACATTGCTTCTTGCCCCTGCTTTCAGCGTTGCATTCGGGGTTGCATTCGGAAGAATTTATGAGTATATATCGGGAGTCCTTACAAAAGGGCTTAAAATACATAAAATAATAGCAAGCGGCATTTTAATCATAGTTCTTCTCTCAGTTTATGTAAGTCCTACGCGCGCTGCAATCAGGTCTGCCGGATCTGATATGCCGATTGTGAACGATGCCTGGTACAACACGCTTATTTCCATAAAAAAAGACTCAAAACCGGATGCAATAATCACGTCATGGTGGGATTTTGGGCACCATTTCAAGGCTATTGCTGACAGGCCGGTAACTTTTGACGGCACAACCCAGATACACCCTCCTGCCCACTGGGTAGGGAAGCTTTTAATGACAGATAACGAAAAGCAGGCTTTTGGAATAATAAGAATGCTTGACTGCGGCAGCAACAGCGCTTTCAGCACATTAAACAAATTAATAAATAACCCGCACATATCTTTAAAGATAATAAATAAGATAATCCTGATGGATAAGGCTGACGCAGAAAAAGAGCTCGGCAGGCATGGGCTGACAAAAAGCCAGGTTGATGATGTGATTAAGTACACGCATTGCACGCCTCCTGAAGGGTATATAATTGCATCAGAGGATATGGTAGGCAAAAGCGGAGTCTGGAGCCATTTTGGCTCATGGAATTTTGAAAAGGCCGACATATGGCAAAATGCCAGAAAAATGCCGCAGGAAGATGCAGTAAATTATATGATGGGTAATTTCAATTACACAAGGGAAAGGGCAGAAAGCACTTATTTTGAGATACAGGCAATAGGCAGCGACAGCGAAGCCAATTCATGGATTGCTCCCTGGCCCGGCTATGGCGGAGAGATCACTTGCAGAAAAAATAAAGAAGGGCTGTTTGTATGCTCTCCATTGGGCGTCGGCAACAATGTTGCCTTGGTCTTTAACATAAACTTGACTAATTATGAAGTGTATGCGAAATTCCAGGATAAAATTTTCAAGCCTAGCTCCGCTGCATTTGTCACCGAGGATGGAGTATTCAAGAAAAGGTTTGATGACGCTACGACAGGCCACGGCATGACAATAATACCCCAAGGCAAAGACGAAGTCAAGGCTGTGATTTCAAGCAATGAGCTGGCCGGAAGCATGTTTACCAGAATGTTTTATATGCAGGGGCATGGCCTGAAGTATTTTGATTTGGTAAACCGCCAGCGCGGGCTTACAGGAACAGACATCTACACCTACAAGGTAGACTGGGAAGGCAGAAATGCAACTATAGTCAAGGAATACGCTGATTTTTTCAAAGAGCCCGCCAAGGAAGCTGAAAATGAAACTTCGGCTGCGCAGTCAAATTTGACAGAAGAAAACGCAACAGTATCAAATTCAAATAATTCTCAATGAAAAAAAGCAATCTATGGGCCGTGATACCTGCCCGCAATGAAGAAAAGAATATTTTAAGGGTTGTCAAAAATGCAGGAAGATACGCCGATAATGTTGTGATGATTGACGACGGCAGCACAGACAAGACGGGGTTGCTTGGAGAAAAGGCAGGAGCAATAGTGCTAAGGCATATTGTCAACTTAGGCAAGGGAGCTGCCCTGAAAACAGGCTGCGATTTTGCAGTCAGAAACGGCGCAAAGTTTATTGTTGTCCTTGATTCTGATGCGCAGCATAATCCGGAAGACATACCCAGATTTGCTGAGAAATTAAAGAAATATGATATTGTATTCAGCTACAGGAAATTAGGCGCAAAAATGCCTCTTGTGCTCAGGTTTGGAAACCTGTTCATATCAAAAGTTGTAAATATCATCTATGGCATTGACCTAAAGGACACTCAATGCGGCTTCAGGGCTTTTTCAAGGGAAGCTTATAAAAAAATAAGGTGGAATGCTTCTGACTATTCAATGGAATCAGAGATGATAGCGAGGGCGGGAAGGCAAAGATTAAAATATGTGCAGATTCCCATCCGGACCATATACTCTGACAGATACAAGGGCACGACCGTCATAGATGGAATGAAGATTGTGATTAACATGCTGGGATGGAAATTGCTTAACGGAAACAAAAGGTGAAATAATGGTTTTGGGAATACAAATTGCTGGATTTATATTTGGATTGTTTATGTTGTATTATTCATTCCTTAATTACAAGAAGAAGGAATTCACAGAAAAAGAATTTGTATTCTGGATCCTAATATGGTTGTTGATTATAACGGTAACTTTGTTTCCTTTTGTCTTAGATCCGATATTAAAGCCTCTCGGTTTTTTCAGGGCTCTCGACTTCCTCGTAATTAGCGGCTTTTTGTTAATTATATTGATGATATTCTATACCTATTCCCTGACTAAAAAGACGCAAAAGCAGGTTGAAGCTTTGGTAAGGGTATTGGCTTTAAAGAAAAATAAAAGGAAGTAATAGATTTAAATAGCCCGTAAATTTACTTTTTCCTATGGTGATAATCATAAAGATTGTAGATAAATACCTGGGCAATCTTCTGTGCAGTTTTCTTGGATTATTCAGTAAAAAGAAAGAAATTGGCAATGTTAATAATATCCTTATTGTCCAGCTCTGGGGCATTGGCGAGACTGTCTTGATGCTGCCGGCGCTTGATGCCTTAAGAAAAAAATATACGAATGCGCAGATTGATGTTCTTGCTACTGCAAGGAACAAAGATGTGTTTTTTAATAATAAGGATATAAACCATGTTTTTTCATTGAGAATCAACCCTTTTTCCTTGATTAGATTCATAGTTAAGAATATGAAAAAATATGACCTGGTTTTTGACATGGAGGAATACCTTAATGTGTCTGCAATAATGTCGTTTTTTGCAGGCAAAGCCGTTGTTGGCTATTCCCATGGCGCAAGGTCAAAGCTTTATGATTATCAGGTCAATTACAATGACAAGCAGCATGCAGTGCAGACATTCCTGGATTTAGTCAGGGAAGCCGGCATAAAATATGATGCCGAGAGATTGCCGAATCTTAATTTTTCCAAAAGCGACAAAAACAGGGTTGACAGGTTTTTGAAAGACAATAATGTCAAAAGCAGTGATTTTCTTGTATGTGTTGCTCCGGGCGCTGCAGAATCGGCAAAAGCAAGAATGTGGCCTTTTGACAGATACTCTGAGTTATGCGATGAGATAATTGCCAAATATGGCGCAAAGATTGTCTTTACAGGGATCCCTGAAGAGAATGACTTGGTAAATTCAATACAGGAAAAGATGGAAAATAAATCCAAAACAATAAATGCCTCAGGGCAGATAAATTTGAACCAGTTATTTTATTTGATTTCAAAATGCAGATTATTTATAGGAAATGACTCGGGGCCGATGCACATAGCAGCAGCGCAGGGAATAAAGACTCTTGGATTATTCGGACCAAACCTTCCTGTGCGCTTCGGGCCTTACGGGAAAGGGAATATCGGCCTGTACAAAGGTTATAACTGCCAGTTTTCGCCCTGCATTAACGTGCACAAAGGCCAGGTGCCAGACTGCCTGTATTCCAGATTCTCAAACGACTACCAGAAATGCATGAAGAATATCAGCGTTGATGATGCGCTGAAAGAAGTGGAGAAGTTAGTTTAATCACCAAAACCCTTTTCTAATCAGCTGCGATTCCTTATCCCTGTCTTTTGCAGTCACTTTCTTGGAAACAACAACAACAGCCTTGTAGAAAGGAACATGGATTGACAGAAGATTTCTGAAGCCCGCACGCCTGAACATCCATCTCACTCCGACTTTTGTGGCCGGTTTTTTGTGGTCGGGCACATCATAGAAATCCTTGGAAAGGTAAGCCGTTATCGTTATTACAATGTCATTTGACAATGATGCCATCTTGTCTACAAACTTTTGCTGGTCTTCGACATGCTCAAGGATAAAGCTGTTGAATACGACATCAAATTTTTTGTTGAATTTCCACAAGTCCTTGATGAAGACGTTTTTCGCCCTGTACCTTTCATCCAGCTCAACTCCATAAGATTTGAATCCCATCTTTTCCGCAAGCTTCATGAAATGACCCGGCCCGCACGCGACATCAAGGACGGTCTTGCAGCCTTTGCAGTATTTTTTCAGCAGGAATTTATAGAACCGGTCTCTTACATAGTACTTTGCCTTGTGCTTGAGATTTTTCCTGTCTTTCCACGGGTTGCTGTACAGTTTCGGCATTTGCCAGGAGGAAATTATTTGGTTTATAAATTATTCTGCTGCGTGCAGGTATTCCCCATAAGTAAAAAAACCAACAAGCTGCTTCAGCCTTGCCAGCCTCGGGAACAAATCCTTCTCTAATGAAACTGAATCTTCAAACAGCTCAAAAATTTCCGGCTTGAAAATGTAAATCCCTGCATTGACTATGTTTGTCGAGTAATGCTTCGGCTTTTCCTGAAAGTCCACGATTAAATCTCCGTCAAGAATTGCTGTCCCGTATTGCGATGTTTTTTCCCTCGTCATCAACCCCATTGTCGCCAGCTTGTCGGAATCCGCATACTTTTTTGCCATTTTCAGCAAGTTGAAATTATTGTACGTGTCGCCGGACATTACAACAAAATTTCCGCTTATCCTGTCCCTTGCTGCAAAAAGCGCCTCTGCATTCCCTTTTGCCTGATTCTCGATTATTTCAACATTTATTTTTGCGTATGAAATCTCGCTGATTAGATTATTCATGTTCTTGGTGTGCTGTGTCACGATATAGGCTGTCTTTATTCCGTGGCTGGCAAAAAACTCGATTTGCTGCCTTAGCAAAGGCGTTCCTTTTATTTCTTTCAGTGCAAGCTCCTGATGCTCTCCTTTGAGCAGCAAAACAGCAGTGCTGACTGACTGCTCCTGCAGCCCTTTTTTTAGGAAATACTCTATTGCCTGCGACCTGCTCCTTATCACAGAGCCGTCTACTTTTGAATCTACAAGCCTGAGCAATGCATTGTCTACGGATATTGCGATCTTTGATTTTGTCATAGGTATGAAATAGTAGTAATAAGTAATACTTTATATATATTTATATTCTGTAGCATATAATTAAAAGCGAAAGATTTATAAATAAGGTATGAACTATTCATACTTATGTCAGAAAAAAATTTAACGGAAGAGGCTATTGAATTTCAAGCCTTGTTTAAGGGAGAAAGGCACGACCACATATGGGGCTATGAGCTTTGGATTGAGAACAATGAAAAGTACTGCAATAAGCTTTTAATCTTAAATGAAGGATTTGAGTCAAGCTGGCATTACCATGAGCGAAAAGACGAGACATTTGTTATTCTTGATGGGCAGGTTTCACTTACTTATGCAAATGGAATAAACGAAAAAAACCAAACAATCATCTTGAACAAAGGAGACAAATTCAGGCTGAAGCCGGGAGTTGTTCACACGTTTAAATCATTAACGCCCAAGAGCATTGTCATGGAAATATCAACAACAGATGACGGCGATAATGTAAAATTAAGGGCTGCAAGAAAGCTAAGTGATTAGACTATGAATAACAAAATTAAATATAAAGAAGTTGAAAAGATTGAAGAATTCATAGACGCAATTAGAATTAGAGTGGATGTTTTTATTAAAGAACAAAAATGCGAACCTGGATGGGAGCCAGATGAGAAAGATAAAAAATCCATGCATTTCATAGCAATCACAGGTAATAAAATTGTTGCCACGGCAAGAGCCAGGGAAACAAGAAAAAATGAATATAAAATTGAACGGATGGCAACAAAAAAAGAATACAGAAAAAAAGGAATTGGAAAAGGGCTAGTTGAGTGCATTATCAAAAACATCAGTAAACAAAAACCAAAAAGAATCTGGATGCAAAGCCAAGTTAGGGCGCAAAGATTTTATGAAACTTGTGGGTTTAAAACTATCTCTAAACCATACAATCTTTATGGAATAAAACATATTGATATGGAATTAGAGTGATTCAAAATGCTAGACTTCAGCAAAATCAAAACAATCTCTATAAAGCAGAGAAAGAACAAGGTAAAGCTGAGTGATTTGATTAAGCCTGAGAATTCTAAGATACTGATGGATTCTATTGAACTGAATGAACTGGCAGACATAACAACAAATGCTGCCGTGAGAAACAGGCAGATAATACTGATGATGGGCGCGCATGTCATTAAAGTAGGAATGAGCCTGTTGATAATAGACTTGATGAAAAAA
>JACPMV010000019.1 GCA_016185845.1 Candidatus Woesearchaeota archaeon
ATTTCATGCGCATTTGCAGCGCTTAGGTATTTCTCTATATTCCTGTTTTTTAGCTTTACAAGAAGCATTGTCCTTAATGACTCTTTTTCATTGTTGCTTACCCTTGCAGTCCTGTCAGCCTCAATAAGCCCGTAGGGATAGCCGATAAATATGGGGTCTGCGCAGTTGCCTGCCAGTTCATTTATTACTTGCTCTGCCATTGTTTTTTGGGCATTGAATATTTCAAGCCTGAAAATGTGCCTTGATTTTTCATGAAATTTTACAAAAAACATCTCGGCTTTGTGGCTGTGGTTTTCAATGTCGGCAATCGGGTAATAAATCCAGGAATCCATTTTGCTTATGCCCAAAAGCACGGCGCTCAGCAAATCTCCATTTTCTGTGAATATGGAGTTTGTTTTGCTCAAAGCGCCCAATACAGCATTATTTTTCTCGCATGACTCATACAATTCGTTTAAATAATGATTTTCATTAGTCAATGTTGACTGCAGGTTCCCGTCTAAAACGATGAAATCTGAAAAATGGCTGTCAGAAGCGTGTTTTGCCAGCCTTAATTCAGCAAATCTCCTTACTGCATTTGCAACATTGCTTATTTCTGCCCTGTTTATTCCGTGCATCAGGGTGTGGTCCAAAGAATTAAAAGAGGCTTCATCTAATTTCAGGCTGCTGTTCAGATTAAAAATCTCGGTCTTGAAGTATATCTCGCCTTCTTCATTTACTGCCTTTACAAAAGCTAAAATCTCAAATCTTTTGGCGGCGATTTTTTTATTGTTTTTATAGACAACACAGCAAACCCGTATCAGATTCAAGGAAAAATTTGCAGAGCCTATTATTTCCGCACTTCCCCCGTCAATGAACGCGATTTTTTTACCGGAAGCTGTTTTTTTGATCTCATGAAAATTCTTGATGTCAATCCTGTGCGCCCTGTATCCCTCGCCTGAGAATTTCGGGTAGGTTTCTGTTAATATCTCCTTTTCATCAATTGCGCCGAGTATTCTACCTATCACTTCGTCGAACATAATGCAAGTAATTGCTGATGATTTTTTAAGTTATTGGTTTATTGCCCTTACCATATTTACCATATGACCTATAACATAATTGGGATTTTGCTCGTATAATTGTAATGCTTCCCTGGCTGAAATCCTAAAGGGTGCCAATAAATCTTTCAATTCGTCGCTACTGCGTTCAATAAATGGGTTTTTAATTCCATGTGATTGTAAGCAACTTATAGCTTCGTCATATTTGTAAAAATCAAACTCGATTCCATCTTTTTCTGCTTTCGCGTATCCTGGAAGAACTTCCAAAGGCTCTGTTTGCCTTTTAAATCCAGTTATTAATTCTTCATATTTGTAGCCCAATCTTTCAACCATCCCTCTTAAAACACTATTTGGAACTCTTCCGCCAATGCTGCAAATTACAGAACCGCCATGGTTAAGGGCATGTTTAGATTCTTTCAGCAATGAATAATGCGACTCCAAAAGGTAATCTCTAACCAGTTTGTCAGGTACCGCTGGAAGCAATGATGGGTTGTACACAGATGCCTGTCTATATCCGCTTGAAACATCTTCTCCGTCGGGAATATTAGGCAAGTTTTCATAGATTAGGTCAACTTTTATTCCTCTTTGTATTAATGGCTGGCATAAGGATCCATTCAATGCAAAAACTTTTTTCCCTTTAGAATATCTTCTAACATTTTGATCAGAAACTTGAAGCGCTGCATTGCCTACATCAGTAATTATTATAGTTTCCAAGTCTCTCCCAAAAATATTAATAGCACCTAGGGCATCAGCCCCATTACCTGTCCCTATAGCTGCAAACGAAGACACAGTTTGGCTTCTAGCTATTTCCTGAAATGCCAGATAGGCAAAAGGAAACCAATTGTCCCAAGTGTCAGCCTTTATTGGATAGGTATCTTCAGTTTCGTTGACTATAACTGGTTTTTCTGTTACTATGCCGGCTGTTTCAAGTATGTGGCTTATATCGGTTGGTTTTGTTACCATTAAATAATAGTAACTTAAATTAATCAATAATAAATTTTACCCAGATATATCTGGCTATAGAACTACAGCCTTCTCGCCATAGAATTAATCATCTTGTTCTCAGCCTTTAGAAGATGCTCCCCAACAGTTGCATGGTTTAATTTAAGCGCTTTTGCTATTTTTGCTATTGTTGTTTTTCTTGGAATTTCATAGTACCCTGCCTCAAAAGCGTAAGTAAAGATTTTCTTCTGCTGCTCAGAAAGCAAAGTGTGGGCAAAATCAACTTCCCCAATGTAAAGCGCCTCCAAATCTCCCATTTTTCTTAAGTCTTTTCTCATCGGCTCTATCAGGCTCCTGTCAAAAATCCCGACATGCCAGTATTCAAAGCCGCCAACAACAGTATGCAAGTCAATAAAAAATGCATTATATTTCTGGATAATATTCTGGATATAGCTCTTTTGATCTAAAATAACCAGAAGAACTAAATGGTCTTTTTTGCGCTCCCTTTCTCATTTCCGGTTATATTATACAGATACTGCTTTTCCTTGGGATTTCTGGATTGAATGTCAAAAACAGTGATGTAATGTTTGGGAAATCTTATGCTTAGCGCCGTCTCAGAACAGTTTTTGTGCCTTATCTTGAAACTGAATTTATACATAATAAGCAACTTGAAGTCAAGATATTAAAAATTATCCTATTTGATATTGCTACTCAAAAATATATTTTCTACAACCACTGGACACTGGACATTTGTGGGTGTGAAGTATATAAATGAGTTCTGCATACAATAAAAGAAAAAGCCGCATAGGCGGCACCTTGACGGGATGGGTAGTATTTGTCCCCTCAACTATAAAAAACTTTCGTTGCGTAAAGCCGGGGTCGCATAGGTCGGCAATTGCGCTCGACTCAAGATCGGGTGTCCTTGACGGGACTCGCGGGTTCAAAAGAATCTCTGAAAGTCCCGTCCCCGGCGCGTAATACGAACTTAAATAACGATTAAAATGATTAGGGCAATTTTTAGATAAATATTGATAATTTTTAATTTTATTGTTTCAAACCCCGTAAACCATCTGCCTTGCATCTATAAAATGCGGCTGGCTGGTTATCAAGGCATTCCTGAGCAGAATGTCAAGAGCATACCTGACTGTCCTCTCGGGAAGCAAGGAGGCATTTATGATCTCCTTTTGGGTCATATTTCCCTCATGCACGAGGATTTTATAGAGCAACTTCGCGCTTGCGGGCATATTCTTTAATTTGTCTACGTTGGTTTTCAGCGTCCTTTTTTTTAATTTGCTCTCTATCGAATACTCCTTTGAAAATATCACAAAATTCGCGTCGTAAGGGGATTTTTCGATTGAAACTTCATTTGCGTGCATTGGGACCCTGACTTCCCCGTCAACTATGGCCATCGGATTGCTGCCTTCAATGTCCGTTATTTTTATCTTTGTGTTGTCGGAAACAACCAAAGGCGAGTGTTTTTCCAGAGAGGATATAGAGGCTATTGTGAATATATGGGGCTCATCCAGAACAATCGGGCCGCCGGCAGACAATGAATAGCCGGTGCTTCCGGTCGGGGTGGAAACTATTATGCCGTCGCTTGAGTCTTTCCAGAACATTTCATCGTTCAGAACAAGCGAATATTTCAGCAAAGAGGCGCTTTTTGAGCAAAATAAGCCTATATCGTTCAAGCCGACCGGAGTCGTTATCTTGTCAAATTTTGCCACCAATCTTGCCCTCTTGAATATCTCGTATTTGCCTTTTTTTATTAAGTTTAGGTAATGCCTAAAATTCAAAGAGTTAGCCTGGGCCAAAAAGCTTTGAGTGGATGCAATGGCAAAAACAGGTATTTGCGATTTGCCCAGCTTTCTGAAGGTTTCTAAGATAAATTTATTGTCCCCTACAGCCACAACAATCTCGTAATCCCAAGTTAAATCCCTTTTATGCCCTATAGCGCTGATTTCCTTGCTTAGATGATGTTCTATATTATTTTCTTTAAGGTAGGCAGCCGCAAGCTTTGCAAGCCCTAATGACTCCTTGTCTGTTTTGGAGGTTATAAAATACATGCAGCTGGGCAATCTTCAATGCTTAATATATTTTTCCGTTTATAGGCAAAATTTGCCGATAGTTTGCGCTATTTAACCTGCCATTGCCTCATTGATTAAGTATTTAAACAAAATAATAACCTCAAGATTTATGGAGCAAAGACTGGCGCCTCAGGCCCTGATTGATGATACTGAAAAGCTGATAAAGCTTGTTCTTGAGCTGAAAAAGCAGAGAAATGCCGTCATTTTGGTGCATAATTATCAGCGTCCGGAAATGTTCAGGATAGCCGATTATATAGGAGATTCTCTGGGGCTGTCTGTGGCAGCCGCAAAAACAGACGCTGATGTAATCCTGTTCTGCGGCGTGAAATTTATGGCAGAGACTGCAAAAGTGCTAAGCCCGGGCAAAACCGTCCTGCTTCCGACTTTGGATGCCGGCTGCTCTTTGGCTGACATGGCTACAGTCGGGAAATTAAGGCAAGTCAAAGCCCAATATCCTGATGCTGCAGTTGTGAGCTATGTAAACACAACCGCTGATGTAAAGGCCCTTTCAGACATATGCTGCACGTCCGCAAACGCTGTTGAAGTTGTAAATTCCCTGCCCCATAATCAGGTCATTTTCCTGCCTGACAGGAATCTGGGAAAATATGTCCAGCAGCACACTGACAAAGAGATTATCTTATGGGACGGCTATTGCTTTGTACATGACAAACTGGATGCTGAAACGCTTATGGAGTTCAAGCAGCGATACCCAGATGCAAAAGTCATAGCCCATCCTGAATGCAGGGATGAATTATTGAAATTATCAGACCATATATGCGGCACGGGAGGAATGGCAAAATTTGCCAAATCAGACGGCTCTAAGAATTTCATTGTCGTGACAGAATGCGGCATGACCGATAAATTAAGGCAGGACGTGCCTGAGAAAAATTTCCTGTCATTCTGCAATGTCTGCCCTTACATGAAATCCACAACTCTGCCGCTGGTTGTAAGATCGCTTATGCATAATACCCATGAAATAACTTTGCCGGAAGAAATAATCAAAGGCGCCCGCAAGGCAATAGGCAGGATGCTTCAGATTTCTAAAAATGCAGCCTAGGGAAAAACTAGTTCTTGAATTCTGGGACAGGAGCAAAGAGCTGCATATAAATAATAATGAATATGGGGATTTTGCAAATGAATTTTTTTCGCTGCTGCTGAAGTCTGACATAAAAAAAGGCGATTTGACATCAAACTTCCTGATTAAAAAAAACAGGAATATTTCTGCGTATATTGCTGCCAAAGAAACTGGAATTTTGGCTGGATTGGAGGAATTCAATTTCCTTAACCGGGGCTTGAAAATCAGGCAGCTTAAAAATGACGGGGACCGGATAAAAAGCGGCGAAATACTTCTGAAATTAACTGGAAATGCTGTAAAAATTCTTGAAAGGGAAAGAACAAACCTCAATTTATTGCAGAGGATGAGCGGAATCGCTACATTAACTTATAATTTGAATAAGAAATTAAACAATAAAATAAGGGTTGCAGCTACAAGAAAGAATTTATGGGGATTATTGGACAAGAAAGCGGTCAGCATTGGCGGAGGATTGACTCACAGGCTGAATCTGGGCGACGGGATTATAATAAAAGACAATCATCTGAAGATTATTGGTTATGATTTCAAAAAAGCGATAAATTCAGTCAAAAACAGTTCGATATATATTGAAATTGAAGTCGAGAATGCAGAACAGGCGTTGGAGGCGGCATTAATAATAAGGAAGTCAAAGGGCTCCAATAAAAATGTTCATGCAGTAATGCTGGACAAGATAAATCCAAAAGAGATAAAATTGATAATTCAAGAATTGAAAATCCGGAATCTGTATGAATATGTGCTGTTGGAAGCATCAGGCAATATAACTCCTGAAAATCTGCACGAATATTCTGATTGCGGCGTCGATATCATTTCAATGGGCTGCATAACAAATTCAGCAAAAGCGCTTAATATGTCCATGGAGATTGAATGAAAGTCGGCATCATAGGCTGCGGGTTTATAGGAAGCGAATTGGCGTATTTCATGGATAAGTCAAAAGATTTCCAATTGATTGGCATGAATGATATAGATAAAAATAAAGTTTATGGTTTGATTAAAAACCTGAAAGGAAATAATCCAAAATTCATGGATATTGATGAATTGATAAAAAAATCCGATTTGATAGTGGAATCTGCGACAAAAAATATCGTTAAAGATATCCTGTCCAATAAAAATCTGGACAAAAAAAATAAAAGGCTGCTGATAATGAGCACAGGCGGCTTGATAGGAAGTTTAAAACTGTTAAATAATATAAAAAATTGCGAGATTCTTCTGCCTTCGGGAGCGATTGCCGGATTGGACGCGATAAAATCCGTCTCGGGAAAAATAAAATCCTTGAATTTGGCTACGACAAAGCCTGTAAAGGGGCTCGAAGGCGCGCCTTATATTTTGAAAAATAAGATAGTCTTGTCAGACATAACGGGAAAGAGAACAGTTTTCAAAGGAAATCTTTCTGATGCTGTTGGAGGATTTCCCCAGAATATAAATGTGGCTGCCGCATTATTTTTAGCTTCAAAATTCGATAATATAAAAGTAAAGATTATAGCCGACAAGAATGCAAAATACAACACGCATGAAATTGAAGCGATTGGGGATTTTGGAGTAATAACCATAAAAACGCAAAATCTTCCGAGCAAAAACCCAAAGACAAGCTACCTTGCCTTATTAAGCGCTGTGCAAATGATAAAAAGCCTAAAAAATAATGTAAAAATCGGCAGTTAAAACTCATTTTCATGTCGAAAATCGCAAAGTTACATAAATATTAACGATTTTTCGAGCATGCTCAAAAACCAATTATAAATTCTGTAAATTGTGGTTTCTGACATAACTTTTTTATATTATCATCTAAATTCTATAGTTTATGCCAAACTAAGGCTATCTAAGCAATATTTTATCTTAGTTTGGCACTACGAGCGAACAACAAATTCAATAAATATTGTGAGTGGGTTTATGTACGAATTGATAATAACTGAAAAACCTGCAGCCGCGAATAAAATAGCCGAAGCTTTAGCTGACGGGAAACCTATCAAAGATAACTATCAAGGTGCCCCATACTATAGGTTAACCCACGGCAAGAAAGATATTGTTGTTGCCTGCGCCGTAGGCCATCTTTACGGCTTGGCTGAAAAGGAAAAAAAAGGCTGGAGGTTTCCTGTTTTTGACATAGAATGGCAGCCTGTTTCTGAAAATTCCAAAGGGGCCGCATTCACAAAAAAATACCTTAATGCAATCAAAAAGCTTGCAAAAGATTCCAATGAATTCACAGTAGCCACGGATTTTGATCAGGAAGGCGAGGTTATCGGGCTAAATATAGTGCGCTATCTCTGCAAAAGAAAGGATGCGAACAGAATGAAATTCTCGACTTTGACCAAGGACGAATTAAGGGAATCCTACAACAATAAGTCAAAGCACATAGAATGGGGCCAGGCAGAATCGGGAGAGGCCCGCCATTATTTGGATTTTTATAACGGAATCAACTACTCACGTGCGCTCACCGCCGCGATAAAAAGCACAGGCGCATTCAAGCTAATGTCAACCGGCCGTGTACAGGGCCCTGCATTAAAAATAATTGTTGACAGGGAAAAGGAAATCAAGGCATTTGTATCAAAGCCGTTCTGGCAGATTGAATTTTTTGGAGAGCACAACAGCAGGGAGATAATTGCATGGCACAAGGAAGACAAGTTCTGGGAAAAAACGAAAGCAGACGGGGTCATGATCAAGACAAAAAACCAGAAAGAAGCAAAAATAGGCAGCCTGGATAGGAAGCAGTTCAACCAGATGCCTCCGTTTCCGTTTGACCTGACATCACTGCAGGTAGAAGGCTACCGCTGCCATGGGATTTCTCCAAAAGAAATTTTGGAAATTGGGCAGGAGCTTTACACTTCCGGATATATTTCATATCCAAGAACATCAAGCCAGCAGCTGCCTCCTGCGATAGGGTACATAAAAGTCCTGAATGACCTGAACAAGCAAAAGAAGTATTCTGATTTAGTTAAGAAATTGCTGAAAAAATCATCTCTAAAGCCAAACAACGGTAAGAAAACAGACCCTGCGCATCCTGCAATATACCCCACAGGAATTATTCCGGCGGAGCTTGCAGAGAGGGAATCAAAAATGTATGACCTGATCGTAAAAAGATTTATTGCAACATTCGCGGAGAATGCAGTGAGGGAAACAATGACGGCAGATATAAACTGCAATAATGAAATTTTTATTGCAAAAGGAACAAGAACAATAGAAAAGGGCTGGCACGAATTTTACTCTCCCTATGTAAATCTTGAGGAAGTTGAGCTTCCAAGCATGAAGAAAGATGACAAAATTAAAGTCAGCAAAATAGAGCTGATAAGCAGGGAAACCCAGCCTCCGAAAAGGTACACTCCGGCATCAATAATAAAAGATTTGGAAAAAAGGAATCTAGGAACAAAGGCCACAAGGTCGGAAATAGTTGATACCTTGTTCCAGCGCGGGTACGTGCAGGGCAAAGCGATAGAGGCCACAAACCTTGGAATTTCAATGGTTGAAACTCTTGAAAAATACTGCCCAAAGATTCTGGATGAGGATTTGACAAGGCGATTTGAGATTGAGATGGACAAGATAAGGGAAGGCAATGAAAAAAAAGAGCAGCTTCTGGAAGATGCAAAAGACGCGATAATAAAAATAACCGCAGAATTAAAAAAACACCAAAAAGAAATCGGAGCTGATCTGCAGAAAGCAAATAAGGAAACACAGGATGAAATGTCTTTCCTCGGAATTTGCCCGGTATGCAAACAGGGAAATATCAGCATGAGGCGCGGGAAATTCGGAGCTTTTGCCGCATGCAACCGCTATCCTGACTGCAAGACAATTTTCTCGATACCAAAAAATGCCTTGATAAAGCCTGCAAAAAAAGACTGCGAAGCCTGCGGGTTTCCAAAAGTTTTGGCAATAAAAAAGGCAAGGCAGCCGATGGAATTCTGCCTTAATTCAAAGTGCCCGACAAAGCTTGTTGAAGGCGAGGTAGGGAAGCAGGCAAGGGCAATTGCAAAAGGCGAAATAAAAAGAAAATGCCCGAAATGCAGTGAAGGAGATATTGTGCTGAGGAGCTCGATATATGGGAAGTTTTATGGCTGCTCGAAATACCCAAAATGCAGATACACAGAAAAACTGGCAAATACTCAAAAAGACTGACTTAAACCAAAAATTCTTAAATATCGCATATTTCTGCACGTATATGCATAATATGAAGAAGCTGCTGTTTTTATTTATTTTATTGAATATTTTGTTAATTCCTAATGTTATTGCCAAGCAGGGGCACATGAAGCTGCTGGCTGTTCAGGAAACAGAAGCAGGGATGGAAGGCGGAATAGCTGATTTGTACCTTGAAGTAAAGCCAGGCTCAGGCCGGGTTTTTCTTGAGACATTCCCATTGACAAAAACAGACACCCAGATGTCAACAAGGTTTGCAAAGGCAATTGCATGCGATGCCCTTGAAAAAGATTGCGATGATATTGATTTTTTCTACACTATAACGGCTGATTCGCCCATAATTGCCGGGCCAAGCGCGGGCTCTTCGATTGCTGTCCTGACAATTGCAGTGCTTGAAGATTTAAAACTTGATGACAGCATTGCGACAACAGGCACTATAAACTCAGGCGGACTGATAGGGCCTGTGGGCGGCTTGAAGGCAAAAATTGAAGCTGCAAAGAAGATTGGGCTGAAAAAAGTCCTGATTCCTGCTGGCGAAATTATAGCAAAGGTCGGCAACACGACAGTTGACCTGAAAAATTTTTCAAAAGCTCTCGATATAGATGTAATGGAAGTCTCGACATTGAGCGAGGCAGTAAATCAGTTCGCAGGAAAGGAAATTGCTCAAAAGCACAGTAAAATTGACATAAGCGATGATTACAAAGAGACCATGAAATCCTTGGCAAAAGGCCTGTGCGACAGGAGCAATAAGCTAAGGGCAGAATCAGTTAAATTGGATTATTCGATAAATGTCTCTGTAATCCAGGAAAATGCAAAAAACCTCACGAGCAAGGGCAGGGAAGCCTTTGAAAAGCAGACATTTTACTCGTCAGCAAGCTACTGCTTTGGCGCCAATATAGAATACTCGACTTTGCTGCTGATTTCAAAAAACCTGACAAAAGAGGAACTGGAGATTGAGATACAGAGATTAAAAATGAACATATCTGATTTCCGCTCAAAAGTTGACGGCCTGGATAAAAAGACAATAACAGATCTGGAATCATATATTGTAGTGAAAGAGCGCCTCGCAGAAGCTGAAGAATCTGCAGAGCAGGCATTTGGCATGCTGAACAGCACGAACAGGACAGAAAGGGTAGCAAGGGTCATTGCCTACGCATCTGAGAGGGTAAATTCCGCGTATTCATGGGCCACTTTCATAGGCAAAGGCGGCAGGGAAATAAACATGGACAAAGATGTCATGAAAAAATCGTGCCAGAGCAAGATAAGCGAGGCAGATGAAAGAAAGCAGTATGTAGAGCTTTATTTTCCCGGCACATTAGACCATGTAAAAGGCGAAGTGGACAGGGCAGCTGAAGAGCTTTCAAAAGGCAATTACGAGATATGCCTGTCGCTTGCGAGCAGGGCAAAGGCAGATGTTGACATGGTGCTGAGCGTGTTCGGGGTTGACAGCGCCCAATATGAAAACATAGTTGACAGGAAGCTGGAAATAGTAAAAAACAACATTGCCGAGCAGGCTTCAAAAGGCGTATTTCCGATATTAAGCTACAGCTACTATGAATATGCAAGCTCCCTAAAGGGCACAGATATATTATCCGCGCTTATTTACTCTGAATATGCCCTGGAACTCAGCGACTTGGATATATATTTCAGGGAAAGCGGCGGCAGGGCAAAAAAAATCAGCATAGATGAAAATTTGCTGGCTGTTTTCCTGGCAGGCGTTGTGATAGGATTTGTTGCAGCTCTGCTGGTTAGAAACTCAGGAAAAGCAGATATAAAAAAGAGAAAAAAATCTAGATTGTGATTAAAACCCAAGCAGAATTCTTGCGAATCCTGCCGGGAAAAAAGAGGTGATAGATTACCATTAAATCTTGCGATTTAATGATATTATCACTATGAAATGGAATAAATTAATTATCACTTAAAAATGAAGAAGCTTGTATTTAAATTTTTCTGTAAGAGTTCTGTTTTGTTGCTACTGCTTTTGGTGACAATTTTCCTTTTTGGCTGCGGCATCACGGGAAAGGCTGTTTATGAGTCAGGCCAGAAGCCCGAGATTTATTTCTGCCCGAAGGATAACTGCGGGAATTTTCTGGCAAAGAATATCCTTAATGCAACAGATTCCGTCTATTGCGCGCTTTATGATCTTGACCTCAGGAATGTGATTGCCGCTCTCGCAAATAAAAGCGGGAAAATAGATGTGAAACTAGTCATGGACAATGATAACGACGATAATTTGGTGATGAGGGAGAATGTCAGGTTTGATGACAGCAGGCAGCTTATGCACAACAAGTTCTGCGTCATAGACAATAGAATAGTAATAACGGGCTCCTTCAATCCGACTAATAATGACAATTACAACAATAACAACAACATGCTTGTGATTTACTCAAATGCCTTGTCTGAGAATTACAAAGAGGAATTTGACGAACTTTGGAGCGGCAATTTTGGCGAAGGGAACCAAAATGCAAACTCCGTGATTTATATCAACGGGAAAAAGATAGAGAATTATTTCTGCCCCGAGGACAGCTGCGCAGGCAGGGTGATAAGCAGCATAGAAAGCGCAGAGTCAAGCGTTTATTTCATGGCATTCACTTTTACGCATGAGGGGATAGCAGACGCATTATTGGCCAAAGGAGATATGGATGTAAGGGGTATTTTCGACTCCGGCCAGTCATCAAGCAGGTATTCACAGTTAAAGAGGCTGAAGGAATTCGGCATGGATGTAAAAAAAGACTCCAATAAATACAAGCTGCACCACAAGGTATTCATCATAGACAACCAGACTGTAATAACCGGAAGCTTCAATCCGACAGCTAGCGCAGACACGAAAAATGACGAGAACATTCTGGTCATACACGATAAGGAAATTGCATCGCTTTACCTTAAAGAATTTGACAGTTTGTGGGGATGACATCGAAAATTTTTTAAATAAGCTGTTTCAGAGAATCAGGCATGGCAAAGCCTGAAGAGGAGGAATTTGACGCGTATAATGACAAGGATAACGACAAGAAGGACGAGGACTACAACGATGACTTTGATGAGGATGAAGACAAAAAAGACGATGACGAAGAAGATGAGGGTGATGAGGAGTAAACATTGAAGATGAATTTTTGTACTAATGTAAATTAAACCATTAAAGTATATAATCTAGATTTCTGTTTTTGATAACTTTAAGGGCTCAAACACGGCTTTTCTTTGTGAAAAGCCTATTCCGAAAGGAAATTTCAGGACTGCTTAACTGAAATTTCCTCTCCAGTCAGTTTTCGCCCAACGACAATGATGGCAAATCGAATGCAGAGGATTTTTCCATGCGAAGTGGGGAAAAATACTTTGTGAGTAGCATTTTCACCAAGATGTCAAAAATCAGAGATTTTTGAGCACACTCGGAAATCTTCGATTTCCGATGAAATGTGTGTTTGCCATCATTATTGTTGTTGGGCATTTAATCAGTAGATTTATTTAACAACACAGCAATCTTTAAAAATAATGCTAAGTATCTTTCTAATATGAGTGATGTTTTAATCGTAGGAACTGTTGCATTGGACACAATAGAAACGCCTTTCGGCAGGGCTGAAAGGATTCTGGGCGGCAGCGCATCATATGCTTCTTTTGCGGCAAGCTTCTTCTCAAAGCCGGCGATACTATCAGTAATAGGAAAGGACTTCCCGAAAGAATATGTTGATTTATTGAAAAAAAGGGACATAGATATGGAAGGCGTTCAGTCAGACAATAAGACATTCCACTGGGAAGGGTTTTATGAATATGACATGAACGAGGCAAAGACAAGAAAAACAGAGCTTAATTCATTGGCCAGCTTCAAAGTCAAAGTGCCTGAAAAATATAGGGATGTAAAATATGTTTTTTTAGCGAACATTGATCCTGAGCAGCAGCTTGAAACATTAAATCAGATAAGCAGGCCGGATTTGGTAGTAATGGACACAATGAACTTCTGGATAAGCAGCAAGCAGGAGCAGCTGATGGATGTTATAAAAAAAGTTGATGTCCTCCTGCTTAACGACGGGGAGGCAAGGCAGCTTTTCAAAACTGTCAGTTTGGTAAAAGCCGCAAATGAGGCATTAAGCCTGGGCCCAAGGGCGGTAATAATAAAAAAAGGCGAGCACGGCGCTTTATTGTTCACAAAAAACAAACATTTTAGTGCTCCAAGCTATCCTTTGGAGAATATTAAAGATCCCACGGGCTGCGGCGACTGCTTCGGCGGCGGCTTTATAGGGTATCTCG
>JACPMV010000014.1 GCA_016185845.1 Candidatus Woesearchaeota archaeon
TTTCCTGCTTTGCCGCATACGCTGTTTGTCGGGCAGCCGCACAGGCCGCATTTTTCATAAACAGCTCCGGCGTAGCAATAAGACGGCCTGATTTTGGAGCATTCCCCGTATTTTGTGCCTTCTGCACAAGCAGGAATTCTATCTAGAAGATTTTCGCCTATGCCAATGACATCAAAAAGAGGCTTGTTTGAATTAAGCCCTAAAGCAGAGCAGTCCACTGTAGAATTCTGCGCGCTTATGGTGAGATAGAATATAAGAATATCCTTGATTTCATTTGGGGTTAAGCCAGAGCCGCCTTCATCTATGAAATGCAGATAAAGCGCTTTTCTCAAAGCCTGCTTGATTTTTTCAACTTCGCAGACCTGGGCGTAAGAAGCGAGAGGAAATAATAAAATAAATAATATTGCAATAGTTATGATTCTTTTTTTCAGCAGCATTTTCCCAGCGCTTCGCAGCAGTCCTCTTTTAGAACAATGCCCAATTCTGCAAGCCTCGTATCGCAAGTATCTGCATCATGGGCCGTATTGCAGGCAGTGATTTGAATGTCTGACATGGATTTCTTTGGAGGAGTTGTATCGGCAGGTTGGACTTGCCAACATCCATAAATAAAAATAGCAAGAAATAATAGAATTAAAACAAATTTTTTCATTTAATTTCCTCTTTTTTATAACCTTTGAGTTTAGTGTTTATTAAGTTTTTGTTTTCAGGAGCAGCAAAGCCCGTACTCGCCGCAGCAGGCTTCCTGGTAGCCATAGCCGAATACTATGTCGAGTCCGCCGCACAATCCGCTGTTTTGGGCATTCTGGCATATGCTTGATGACGAAATGGAATCGCCTGGCACAATTTTTGCTTTTAGCGTTCCTTTTATGTCATGGGAAAGCTCGCCTTCAATTGTATATGATACGCTCATGTTGCCTTTGAATTTTTGTCCGCTTATGCCGTTGCTGCACTGCGTTACTGCAAAAACTGCCTTTTCATTGAGTTTAAGCGTAATTGACTCGTTGTCCGTGCAGCCCTGATTATTGCCAGAGACAGTGATATTGTTTACCGTTATGGTTTTTCCAAGGGAATTCTGCAGCACCAAAAGCACCCTGTAGCTTTCCACCCTGTAATCAAGGCAGGTCATGCCGGAAGGCAGGCTGCATTTTTCCGGAAGAAAATTGTCGGGGCTTAAAACTCCAAAATAAGCAAGAACGCCTATAGCGGTTATAACAATAAGTATGGCCCAGCCGTAAGTCATCAGGAATTCTAATGCTGCCTGGGAAGAAGTGAAGCTGGGATTTAATTTAGCTGACAAATGATTGTCTTTTTTGCTGCGCATACACAATTCCTCTTTTTTATAATTAATTCACAGAATAGTATTTAAACTTGCTGATAGTTTTTGTTGAAATGCTTTTTGAAATAATAATCGCAATAATCCTTGGCTGCCTTATGGGAGTGCTTACGGGCCTTACCCCGGGCTTGCACATAAATCTTGTCGCTTTGATTCTGTTCAGCATTTCACCTGTGTTGCTTGGCTACACAAATGTCATTGCAGTCGCATCTTTTATAATAGCAATGTCTATCACTCATACATTTACAGATTTCATCAGTGCGACATATCTTGGCGCTCCAAGCGATGATACTGCATTGGCTGTCATGCCTGCGCATAGGTTATTGCTGCAGGGAATGGGGCATGAGGCAATAAGATTGGCAACAATTGGAAGCCTTCTTTGCCTGATTTTAACAGTTGCTATTGCGCCATTGCTGGTTTTGATAGTGCCGTTTATTTTTAATTCTTTAAAAGATTATGTCGGCTGGATTTTGCTGGCTGTCTTGATTTTCATGATTTCAAGGGAAGAAAATCTGGATAAAAAATTCTGGTCTTTTATTGTAGTGGCCTTATCGGGAATTTTAGGCTTGATTGTATTTAATATTCCTAATTTGAAAGATCCTTTATTGCCCATGCTGTCAGGCCTGTTTGGCGTAAGCGTGTTATTGCTAAGCCTGGCGCAAAAAGTAGCCCTTCCAATTCAAAGGACAACAGAAATGATAAAAGTAAGGGCAAGAGACACTATAAAAGCGATAAGCAGCGGCGTTTTTTCCGGCTCATTGGTTTCAATATTTCCGGGGCTTGGGCCTGCCCAGGCAGCAGTCATATCCGGGCAGTTTTTCAAGAGAACTGACACGAACACTTACCTTATTCTTGTGGGCGGCATAAACACAGTCTCGATGATCTTGTCCCTGATAACTTTGTTTACGATAGAGAAGGCAAGAAACGGATCAATAATTGTAGTCCAGCAGCTGCTGCAGAACATTGATTTAAAGACTTTAATTTTGTTTTTGGCAGTTGCATTGGCTGCGGGCGGAATTGCGACATTTTTAACAATGTACATGAGCAGGATATTCTCAAAAGTGATGAATAAGGTTAATTATTCGTTATTAAGCATTCTGATTATTGTTTTTGTCGGAATAATGGTTTTGTATTTTTCAGGATTTATCGGGTTTCTGATTCTGGTTGTTGCGACTGCAATCGGCATAATCCCAAATGTAACTGATGTCTCAAGAAGCAGCTCAATGGCATGCCTGCTAATACCAATTATTCTGGTGAATTTGATATGATTTAAGTTTTGGAAAAATTTCAACAACGGCATCGGGTTCAAACACAGCTTTCTTTGAGAAAGCCTATTCGCAAAGGAAAAATCCACATGTCGGAAATCTATGATTTCCGAGCATGCTCAAAAATCGCAACAATTTATTATTTATCTTGGCGATTTTTGACACTGGGTATGGATTTTTCCTCTGCACTCAGTTTTCATCCATGTTGTTGGAATTTTTCGTCGTATGGCGGCAAATCGAATGCAGAGGAAATTTCTGATGCGAAGTGTCAGAAATTTCCTTTGTGAGCAGGGCTTTCACCAAGAAAGCCCGTGTTTGCCGCCATTATTTTTATTATTCTGTTTAGTTTTAAAAAACCCAAACCTTTTTAAAACTGCATATTATCCGAGTTCTTATGGAAGGAACGATAGTTAATTTCAGGGGAACAAGAAGGGTAAAAAGCCATAACCAGATGGTGCTCCAGGTGCCTGGCGTTGATTCAAAAGACAAGGCTTCAAAACTGGTTGGAAAGAAGGTTGTCTGGAAAACTCCCGGAGGAAAGGAGATGGTCGGGCAGATAACCAACATTCACGGCAATTCAGGCGCCTTAAGGATAAGGTTTGGCACCGGGATGCCGGGGCAGAGCATCGGGCAGAAAGTTAGTGTTGAGTGATTCTTTCATCTTCTTAATACATTTCTCAGCCACAATTTTCAAATTCATTATGTCATACTCGTTATATTCTACCAGCAAATTCAGGTAATATTCATCACCAGTTGCCCCGTACATGCGCCATAAAGTAACTGCATCCCCTCCGTGGAAATTATTTATTATTTCCTTTCTTGAGAGATTAAGCTCTTTTTCAATATTTTTTAATCCTCCTTTCAGCCCAAGCCTGCCAGTTATAGACCTTACATCAAAATTAGGGACTTTAGGCAGTAATCCGGGATACCTTTTCTCTATGAACGGAATGTCAAAAGAAGCTCCGTTAAATGTTACAATCAGTTTGTATTTCTGCAGCTCTTCTTTCAATGCAGGATAGTTCATGTTTATCCCTTTTATCATCGTCTTTGTATTCAATCCGTCATAGAGCCCGAAAACTGTGATATCATCATGCAGTTTGCTTAATCCTGTTGTTTCTATGTCAAGAAATACCGCATCTTCCCTGAAGAAATCATACAGGCGCCACATTTCAGGCTGAGGCAGCAATTTAATGAAGTAATTCGAATCAAAACTGTAAAGCGCTTTTTTGGCATTCAAAATTTTCCTGTTGTAGTATAATTTCCTGTATCTTGACATTCCTTTTATCCTGTTATTTTTCAGGAAGCTGTCCCAGTCGTAAATGCCGTTGTTCCAGATTGCCTGTTCCAGCTTATGCCCGACTCTCTCCAGGAAAATGAAGCTTTGAGTTATCATAAAAATTTTGTATCATTTCTGTTACATATGTAACAATTTCGTTACAATTAGCATAATACGCCGCGGCTGGGAATCTCACCCAGAAAGTAAATCCTTTATAGGATTTGAACCCGTGACTTGTGAGCGAGTTCGCAATGAGCTCACTCGCGTGTCACAGCCATTTCTGGCAGAGGGTCTTAACCTCTCGCTATACCAGATTAAGCGACCGCGGCATCAAAAGTTTTATATAGCAGTACGGGTACTGACTTTATTGAGGGTCTTAATCTCCGCTCTACCGGATTGAGCGGCTTTTTTATTTTTAAGGTATTGTAGTAAGAACTCCTTTAAATACGCTGCGTCAGCAAATGTCCAGTGGGTTGTGGTACAGAACTACAGCATAATATACGGCTTCATCTTGAGCCTTAGCGATTCTTCGATATTCTTCTCGTCTTCAGAAGTCAGGTAGACATGCCTTTTCTTGTGCTTCTCGTACTGCTTTATTTTCAGCTTCATCACTTTCTGGTATTCTTTTAGATAATCATAAGGATGATGGTCTATATACAGGTCCAGCTTTGGGACATAAAAAGATGCCCTGAAATCGTCCTTGTCTGCCCATGTTGCCGCATTGTTGTACTGGAACAGGAGGTTGTTGTCAAACAGAAAATTGGCAATCATCATTTCGGCCCTTGTCCTGACCAGATGCCCGGTTTTTGCCTTGTATGTCGGCTCAGAGCTTTCCATCCTCTCCATTATCTCCGAAGTTTTTACCTGAATTCCTTTTTCCACCTTTATCTCGTCAAAAAGTGAGATGCCTTCCTTGTTGTCAAAATTCTTGCTGATGCTGATTACACTGTCAAATGACTGCACCGCTTCCTTTATCTTTCCCATCAGGAATTCCATATGCCCCTTGCTGTACCAGGCGTCTACATGGTTCCTGTCAAGCTCTGCCGCATTGGTGAAGCACTCATGCGCCATTTTTATGAAATTTTTCTTATGGTCCTCTTTTTTGTATTCCTCAACTTTATTGTCGCTTACCTCGTAGTCAGAGTCCATTGCAATCCTGTAGGCGCCTGCCTTGTACCTGCCGTCAACAAAAAGTTTCTTCCTGTAATAGACGCTGCCCTTGCCCATCAATGACCTTACCTTGTTTTCGTCCTCTGCTGACTGGACTTGGAGCGACCTGTCAAAATAAGCAATGGCCTTGTCGAAATCGTCAAGGTAGGAATAGCACGCAGCCGTGTTGTAGTTGCACTTGAAAAGGAATTCAGCGGCATTCTTGAACAGGTTTTCCTCGCTTCCCTTGAAAGGATAGATTTCCAGCGCCTTGCCGTATTCCTCGATTGCCGTCTTGTACTGCTTTAGCTGCGCCAGCCTGTCTGCCTCCCTCTTGATTTCCTCGGCCTTGCGCATCTCCTCAGTTTCGCGAAAAGACTCAAGCTGGTCTTTTTCCTTCCTTTTTTCTGCAAACTTCTTCTTTTGGTCTGCGAAAAATTTCTTTATGTGGTGTATTACCATTTTTCAGTTAATATCTTACCTATAAGGATATATTTAAAGTTTTGGGTTTTGGAAATATTTAAATAGTCAGGGAAAAAAATCAACTTATGAACAAAGACAGGTATTTATTGCTTGCTTCTGCTGTTTTTGGAGTCATAGCCTTGTTTCATCTTGCAAGGGCAGTCCTCGGCTGGGAGGCATTTATCTCAGGTTTCAGGATTCCGGTTTATTTCAGCTATCTGGCTGCGCTTATCCTGGCTTCAGGATTCCGGTTTATTTCAGCTATCTGGCTGCGCTTATCCTGGCTTATCTCGCATGGCAGATGTATGACGCAGGCAGGAAATAGGGGCTTATAATCATCAAAATGCCTTATGCAGAAGGAGATTAGTGCCTAAAAAAATAGACTTTCTTTTCTTTTTGCTTAAATAAAATATCAAAGTTGTCAAAGATTATCTTCCTGCCCAATATCATCGGATAGTCAGTTTCCCTGTTGAATTTTCGCACAAGCCAATAGACAGGAACGTTAAATCTGTGCTCCCCTACCCATATGTCAACATGCTTTGCCCAGGCTTTGTCTGTTCCGGTCAAGCCTCTTATTTCATCAGGCATCAGGCTCGCCTTCAAAATCATCACCAATTCCTAAGTTGTACCCAAAAGGGTCTAAGAATGAGATTGTCCTGTCAGAGCCTGTGTCAATCAGCGCTTCTATCTTGAAATTCTTTTTTGAAATGCCGACTAATGCCAAAGGCCTCCAAACTTTCTCTTTTTTGTTTCCAATCAGGATTTCCCATTCCTTATAGGGAAAGATAACTGCTTCTTTTTCAGAATAACGCAAATTCGACTATTCATAATTTTTCTTCGAATTTGCGGGATTAAAAATTCAAGCTAAATCATGACTATTAAACCTTGAATTTTCAATAATTCATCTTTTAAATTGCCATTGCAGTTTTCGTGTTCGGCACGCAAATCAAGGCCGTGTCTTTGTTGCCTTTTTGGGAAAGAAGCTGCTTTAACACCTTGCCAGGGTCCTTGTTTTTGAAAAGTATTTTGCCGTCTACAATGCCGACTGCCATGCCTGCATACTGGCTAATGTCCATTTTTGCGAATTTGTCCAAAGTTTTGTCTTTTTGCATTGGCATACCAATCACCCTGTATTCCCTAATTCTTGAGAGTATATAAAGTTTTCTTTGAAATTATTTGTTATTTTCAATATGGCAAAATAACAATTTATTAAACCTTTATTTTCGGCTCATAGTCGCTGAAATGCCTTATGCAGAAGGAGATTAGGCTGTCTGCCAGTATTCTATTACTCTTGATTTGCTCTTTTTCTTCTTTGGTATTGCTTTGAAATTCGCATATGCCTAATTCTTCAAGTTCTTCGTTCAGGATTTGCCAGGTATCCCTGTTAATCAAGCCTAAAATTGGTTTGTCTGAATTCAGGTAGCTTACATAATAAAATCTTTCTTTATGCTTGATTGTGAAGTGCCTTTCCAGCACGTTTTGGATTATTTTTATTTTAATCGCCTTTATAGATGAAGTGCTTTAGGTCTTTCTTTAAATCACCTTTAATCAAAATTGCTTTTACATCTTCTCCATCATGAAGCCTGTCCAAGTTGAATTGCTCAACAAAATATTCGACTAAGCCTTTGTTGCCGTAGACAATGGCGATTTGCCGGATGTCTTGATATTCCATTGTATCACCTCAGAAATCGGATCTGATCTAAGATCTATTTAAAGATGATATTTAATTTATTTTCAATATGGAAAGAAAGCACTGGGCACTGGACATTCACGCCCAAAATATATAAACCATAGATACTATTGATTTAGCAAAAGAGATGATAAAATTGAGAATAAAAGAGATTGCATTAGAGCAAAGGCCAAGAGAGCGCTTAAAAGCCAAAGGAATTGATAATTTGA
>JACPMV010000024.1 GCA_016185845.1 Candidatus Woesearchaeota archaeon
CAACATTCAATGAGATGCCCAAAGGATGGAAAACGCCTGTTCCGACGTAAAGGAAAGCATCTACCTCCTCTTTTATCTTCACTGCAGCGCCCTGGTCGCAGCCAAGCAGCTGGCCTTCATACTTCTGCCTCATCTTGTCAACAAAAATCTCCTTGCCTTTGCTCTGCAGGAATTGCTTTATCCCGTCAACATAATCAAGAAACTGAACTGTTGTAGCCAAACCTATTTTTTTTGGCAATACATTTGCATCTAAATTTGACAGGTCAATTTCTCCCTTGTACCTTCCTTCAACCATAATGATTTTCATAGTATTTAGGTTATTTACCTCATTTTTAAATGTTTGTTGTTTGGTTCTATATGATAATCTTATTTTGTACCCGTGTTAAGTTATTTTCCCGCTACGAAGTTCTGGAAAATCCTTTGTGAGTGGGGATTTCACCAAGAAAATCGTATTTGCCTGTCGTTATTGTTGCAGTCAAGAACCTTTATTGCGCATTAGAGAAAAAATCAAAATTGAAGATAATACGTGTTATGTATGTTTTCTGAAAGAAAAAATGTCGAAGCGTGGGCGCAGTATGACACAAGAAAAATCGGGCGTTAGATATATAGCCTTCTTTCTAAAGGAGAATCTGGGAATTTTCCACTTAAGCCCATCCTATTCCTAAGTCCTTTAGAGAATCGTTCAGCATAAAGAAACATAGTTGAAGGTGACTCTCCATCTCCAATAATTTGATAATATAAATCTCCTCGACCAAATTCTTGTTTCATTCTTGTAGTTCTTAAGAGAGATGGAAATGCGGCAGGATCAACATCCTTAATCTTAACTTTTCTATTTCTAGGATTTCTAATTTCTGAAAGAAAAGTAGCAAAGCCTTTAACTATATCTGCAACTGAGTGTTGTAATTGTGAATTAAGAAGGACAAAATTATAGTTTTTGTAGCCATAAGTATTTCCTGCATTATCCTCAATTAAGTCAGGTCTAAAATATTCAACATCCTGACTATCAGCAGGAACTATTTTTTTATCTGATTGCGCAACTCTGATCTCCCCATCACGAGCTTCAGGATGTGACTCAACATAATGCAGGGCTGGAAAAATATCTGTAACTTCATATAGTAATAGTCGTACAGCTTCATCCGTAGTTTCTACTGCTATTTTCCTTCCATCATCTACAAAGATTTTTGGCATAGCTTATGTTATTAAGAAGATACTTTTAAATCTTTGTGTTTTTATAGTAGTTACACCAAGCCCTATTTTTCTGAGTGATATTGAGTTTAACAACGGATAATATCACCAAACCAACAAATTAAAATACAAATACCGATTTAGATTATAAAAAAGAGGTTAAATGGCTGAATTAAAGAGGGTTCTTGGGTTTTGGACTATTCTGTCGCTGTCTATCGGCTCGATTATGGGTACGGGATTATTCTTCGGGGCAGCAATAGGCTCAGGCTATTCCGGAAATGCCTCCATAATTGCATGGATTATACTAAGCGTTATTGCAGTCTACATAAGCCTTTATTTTGCAGAGCTTGTTTCGATGTATCCGAAAGCCGGCGGGGTCTACGAGTTCAGCAAGCATGCTTACAGCAGGTTTGGGTCATTTTTGATGGGATGGGTCGCGTGGCTTGTCGGCAACCTGACAACTGCATTGCTCGTCGTTGCGGCTATTGACTATTTGATACCTGATCCTTCTCAGCTGTGGCTGAAAGTCGGGATAAGCATATTATTCATCGTGCTGCTGAACCTTATAGCTTATTTTGGCATTGAAGCCAGCGCATTCATGCTGATAGTCCTTACGTTTATATCTGTAGGCATTTTGATGTCCATTATTTTGCCGGGCATCTTCCAGCTTGAATTTGGCAATTATTCGCCTTTCTTTGCATTTGGCTACACATCAATATTCATTACGATATTTTTCATAGCCGAGAGTTTTTTCGGATGGGAAAGTGCCACTTATCTTTCAGAGGAAACTCAAAATCCAGAGAAGGTAATACCCAAAGCCCTGATATTGGGCACAATTATTGTGGGATTTCTTGGAATTGCAGTCAATGCAGTTGCTTTCGGCATAATACCCTGGAAAACTCTGGCATCCTCAAGTGCGCCTCTTTCACTGGTGTCTGGCAGCTTATTTGGTGGCTTTGGCATGAAGATTGTAAATATTGGAAT
This sequence comes from Candidatus Woesearchaeota archaeon, assembly GCA_016185845.1. Lineage (GTDB taxonomy): Archaea > Nanobdellota > Nanobdellia > Woesearchaeales > GW2011-AR4. The sequence continues at coordinate 2,170 of JACPMV010000024.1, forward strand.
TTTCATAGCGCTTATAGGCTCTGCTGCGGGAGGAATAATAACAATGCCCAGGCTGATACTTGCCCTTGCAAGGGACAAACTTTTCATATCCCAGTTCAGCAGCATACACGGAAGATTCAATACTCCGTACAAGGCCATAATATTCCAGACAATAGTGTCGCTTATAGTTTTTGGCATGGCATTCGGCAGATACAGGGAATTGCTGAGCCTGCTGCTGCCGCTCGGGCTCATAATGTATTTTTTTATCATACTCGCAGTCCCGATCCTAAGAAAAAAGGAGCCGAACATAAGAAGAGGATTTAAAGTTCCGTTTGTTCATCTGGGGTCTTTTATTTTGCTTTTATTTATTTTTGGATTGCTTGCACTGTGGGCATTCCCTGATTTCAGCTCCGTAAACCAAAGCGCCTTCAATACCTTGAAGCTCGGCTTCTCCTTGATTCTTGTTGGCGCGCCAATATATCTGATGCTCAACATTTATTACAATCCTGACATCCTGATAGAAATCAATGACCTGCTTGCATACGCCACACTGCTGATGGAAAGATTTATACTTCCCAAAAAGATAAGATACGAGCTGCTTACACTACTGGGGGATGTAAAAGGAAAAAAGGTGCTTGAGTTCGGCTGTTCTGTAGGCACTTTTACACTGTATCTTGCGCAGGCAGTCGGGCCAAAAGGCAGGATTTACGCGACTGATTTTTCCAGCAGGGACCTGATGATTACAAAGAGGCGCCTCATTAAGCGAGGCCATCTTCATGTTACAGTCATACAGGACGAGCATCAGGTAAACAGGGTGCACCCTTCAATACCCCATGTGGATGCTGTTGTAAGCATAGGAATGATGGGCTACCTGCAGGACGTAAAAAAAGTCCTTAGGGAAATGAGGGAGCTGCTTCCTTATGGAGGGAAAATTGTTTTTGTTGATTATGCTGATTTTTTCAAAGTCATTCCAAACGTTGCATGGCTCTCAGACGACAGGACAATAGAAAAAATATTCAGGGAAGCAGGCTTCTCGGTTTTCGTGACAAGAAAAAAAGGGCTGTTCTGGAATTATGTTTATGTTTACGGGATAAAGTTCCATGAGAATATCCCTTATGTTTAGCTGCATGCCGTGTTGTCTAGCTGCCACCCAATTCAATTTCTACAGCCTCAAAAGACCGAGAGTCTTTGATATCATGATCTGCAAATGCAATTATTTTATCCCCAATTTTCAGGTCTCCAAGGCTTATTTCGGTTTCAATGACTGATATAGGGGGATTAATGTTGGCATTTCCAGACTGCAGATTGTCGAGATAGTCCTGATATTCGGCTTCAAACCTGCTTCTCTCTTTTTCCTCGATCCTGACAATTCTTGTATTTTGAGAAATCAAAATTTCCCTGCTTTGCGGCAAATTCTCAGGAGTAGGGCTTTGTTCTGATTGTATCGTCAATTTGCCCGGGCCTATATCTATAGAGTTTATAGATCCGGAAACTGAAATTATTTTTTGGATTTCAGGTTCGCTTGGGCTTTTAGGGCCGCCTTTCTACAATCCAAACATAAACCCGATAAAAATGCCTATAATAAAAATAATAAAAATTGCAAAATAAATCCTGATTTTTTCATTTTTCTCCATTTTCAACCTCCCTATCGAGCAAATTTATTCATCATGGCCATGAAATAATTATAAAGCCCCGTTCCATTGCGGCCTCGGCTTCTTATTTGATTATTCCTATGGCAGCTTATCATTGGTTAATATCGGAAGGCTTCATAAATCATCATTAGCACGATCCGCACGGGCAATCATTACAGCTGCCAGAGACTTGTCCTTGTGAGTTGCAGGCAGTTCCGCCTCCGCAGCCTCCTCCTGCAGCATTAAGCCTATACTTGCCCCCTCCAGTTAAGCATCTAGAGTCAACCCATGAGCAACTTCCCCCGCCACCGGCGCCCGTGCAAGTTCCGCACGGGCAATTATTACAGCTGCCAGAGACTTGTCCTTGTGAGTTGCAGGCAGTTCCGCCTCCGCAGCCTCCTCCTGCAGCATTAAGCCTATACTTGCCCCCTCCAACCAGGCAAGCTGAATTCACACTTGAACAGCTTAAGACGCAACTCTGGGTGTTGCAGGACTGGCTTTCGGTTTCTGTTGCCGGACCGGAACAGTCGGCGCCACCGCAAGCGGGTGCGGGGTTGGTACAGCTCCGGCTGCGGGAGCGCGTCTGGGTACCACCACCACAAGAGACCGAGCAGCTGCTCCAACTTGACCAAGAGCTCCAAGCAGACCACCCGCCATTGAGTGGAATTACACTGCATCCTGAATATTGATAGCTTCCTGAAAGCGTTCCGTCGTTGCATGCCCTGGTCTGGCTGCTGCAGCTGCTCCCGCAGGGAACAGATGAGGAGGGATATGCAGTAACGGAGGAGCCATGTGGAATTGTTCCGCCCCAAGGAAGATTGCAGGAAGCAAGATCCGATACAGCAACGCAACCTGGCTTGTTGGAGCGAAACGCTGACCATTCTGCGGCTATTTTTGTCGGAATAAAAATAGCAGGCCCGCAGGTGTTTGTCACCTTCTTCAAAACTCCATGCTCATCAACGACAACTGAGCTGCCGCTCAGAATCTGATATGATTGTACTGCATAGACAAATAAGATAATACAGAGAAATATTACAAAATAAATTAAGAAATGAAAATTTCTAAAGGCTTTTCTTTGTTTTTTATCTTTCATATTGTCTTAGACTTTCAATTTCCTGCTTTAGGGCTCCTATTTCGCTCTCGAGCTGTGCAATCTTTTTGTCATGCTCGGCAGTTTTTTGATCCAATTCCTTGATGGATTCCACAATTGGTGCAGTGAGCGCCCCATAATTCAGAGATTTCATTCCAGTTGAACTGTCAGTTGAGACTGCAACTGGAAAAGCTTTTTCCACATTCTGCGCAATAAGGCCGGCACTTCTTTTGTTTGAATCTTTCCATGTAAATAAAACTCCATGCAGTTTATTTATTATTTCCAACCCGTTTGTTTTTTCAATATCTTTTTTAAGCTGCTCATCAGATGTATAATAATATGCTGTTGCTCCGACATCGCCGGCAACTTGCAGCTTGTAGCCAGGCCCAGTTGTGCCGATTCCGACATTGCCGCTTGTAGGCGCATACAGCAGCCCATTGTTTATAGTGAGGACATCGCTTGCTTCATTATCTGATATTACCCCGTCATCAGCTATGCTGTCTGAAGTTGAGTCTCCTGTGAATCCAGTTACTCTTGGCCATGGAACAGAGCCTGAAGTCAAACTTCCGATCCAGCTTACGTCTCCAGTATTAGCAATCCTGAAAATTTCATTATTAACATTGTCCCAGAATCTCACGCCCTTTGAATTATCAAGATAGATAGTATGGGGATTTGCCTGCGTTCCTGCCAAAACTATCTTGTCATTAATGCCGCTGCTTATTTTAAATTGCCCGGAAACTTCCAGCTCAGAGCCCGGAGTTGATGTTCCGATTCCAACTTTATCGGTGCTTGCCGTTAATCTTACATTGGACCCGTCATCAGTCCAGCCGGCAGCGCTTTCTCCTCCGCCTGCAGTGCTTAAGCACTTTCCGCCTCCGGCGTCTGTGCATATATCTGCTGTTGCATGGATATTTCCTGCGACATCAAGCTTATTTGCCCCGGGGCTTGTCGTCCCGATGCCGACGCTGCCGCCATCAATAGTTAATCTGCTTTGGCCTGCCAATGCTTCATAAATTGAAAATTTTCCAACACCGATGCTGCCGGCAGTTCCTGCAGAAACCAAGCGCCAGTCTTTTCCTCCGATTTCCGTGTTCTTTATGCTTAAGTATACTTCATTGTCTTTCTGGAAATCAGTGTCGCCGCTGGCGACAGTCACATCGCCAGCATAGGCTGCCCGAGATATTAATGCAACCAACAAAAATGCAACTATATTTAATTTTAAAAATACAGAAAAATTAACAATTTTCTTGCTTGCTATTTTCATTACCTCTTTTTTTATTTTTTAGCGCCGGACTGCTCTTTCTTTATTTTTATCTGCACCAGGTCCTGATTTTTCAGTTTTAGAATCAAGCATACCGGCTTTGGAATAGTGATTGCTAGGCTGTCTCCAGACTCTTTTACAATAGCATCAAATATTCTGTAATCTTCTTCCATATTATTAAATATTCTCTAATATCTCTTAATGGAATATAACTAGTATATAAATATTTCTACTATATGAAAAAAATAGAATTAAATGTTTAACGCACTGATAGGATTATGGATCTCCGTTTTGCGTAATTGCGCCCTTAAGATAAAGATTACCTAATTCATCTATATAAGAAACAACATCGCCTTCGGAGTTTTTCACAATAAAATCGCTGCTTGAGGGTGGAGGGGACATCTGCTGGTTTTCCTGCAATCCTCCCCTTATAACCATGTTGCCCGTGGCCAAATTCACAGCTGCAACTGTGCTTCCGCCGCTGTCCTTAAAAATGAACTCGTCATCGCCCGTGGCAGATGGATTTGCATTTTGAAACAGGCTGCCCCGCAAAATAGCGCTGCCATTATCATAAAATCTGATAATGTTTTGAGAGCCTCCCCTCAAAGTTAAGACTGGGAGTGGCAGGCAGGCCGACATGCATTTGGATGTAACACAGCTGCTGTCAAATAAGGAATAATGCGCTCCAAATCCTATAACGCAGCATTTAGCCACATTGCCGCAGCTGCAGCTGTCCAGTTCATCAGCATCCTGCACAAAATTATCCGGATTTAAGTAGTTGCAGCCCAAATAGCAGCCGGGATCTGATTCGTCTATTAAGGCATCGCCGTCATCGTCAATGCTGTCGCTGCATTCCCCCAAAGTGCTGTTGATATAGACAACGCCCTCTATTTTTTTAATCTCATTAAGCCCCTTGCCGATATTGCCGCTGACATTCGGAGGCAAAAACCTCACATATTCATTGTCCAGGTAACTGGCTGCAAGCTCCCGGTTATCAGTTATATTAATTGAATAATCCGCTCCATTGACTTTCCTAGGCAGTGCAAAAACCCGGATATATCCGTCATTCAGCGATACAGCAAGCTCTATTTCCTTGTAAGCAAAATCCACTATGTCATTCGCAATTTTCCTGTTGCTCTCTTCCCTTGCTTCAAGAAGCCTGGAGCTTGTGACTGCAAAAAACCCCAGTATGACCAAAAACATGAAAGACGCCAGAATCACGAATTCGGTTGCGGACTGGGATTTTGACGGCATTTTATATTGTCTGCAGGCTTACGGAATTCTTTCCTGTCGCCTCTATCTTAAGTTTTTTAAGGCCCTGCTGCGGCAGTTCAGGAATTAAGCATACATTGCCATTGCAGTCTGAGCCTGATGTGGTGAGATTTACCTTGGAAAAAAATACAATTTCAGAAGTCCCGTATGATGTGGTTACATTAAAGACAAGTTCGGTGCCGTCTATTATCAATACGTTAAAAATGCTGTCCGGAATATTCAGCTCAAGGGTTGTCCTTGAGCCTTCTCCTGAATAAAAAATGGTCTCAGAGGAGTCTATGATGCTCCTGCCGAGCTTGGTTATTTGCGCGTCTGTTATCTCCTGGCTTGACTCTTTTGAGTAATTATAAAACAAATATGTTGTAGGTATCAAAATGGCAAAAGTCAGGGCTATGATGAACAGATATTCCATAGAAACCTGGCCTATGGAATTAACTGCCTTTTTTTTTTCTTCCATATCTTTAGCTGGATAATATTCTGCCGTTTATCTTGCCGCTTACTGCATGGACAGGCTTGCTCGGCGTGTTTACTGCGTAGTATCTGAATGAAATTTTTAAATCGACCCTGGAGCCCGGAATATAGCCTCCTCCGCTGCATGAGCTAAATTCAAGATCTATGTCCTTTGAATGCGCCCAGTCAAAAGGGACTGAAGGAAGAGTGCAGGCCAGCGTATTCTCATCATTTGATATCTGCGCTTCAGTCACCTTGACATCCTCTCCCAAATTGTTCACAAGCTTTATTTTGACCTGGGCTGCGTCTAGGCTGAAATCAAGGCATTTGAACTGGGAGGGAAAAACGCATTTTTGCGGCAGGTATTTGCCGAAATCAAGGATTCCAAAATAATAAAGTGAGCCTACCGCTATGCTTATGACTATGAACGCCCAGGCATATGTTGTAAGAAATTCCAGGGCCGACTGTGACTTCTTAGACATTCCGCCTCTTTTTGTTTGCATTACGAGATAAAAATTTAGAAGAAAATATATAAAATTTGCGGTTTATTGCACTGTTGAATAAACTTCGCCCTGCGATTCTTTTGTATATGTGGAAGTGCTTGCCGAGGAATAATACTTCAGGCTCATCAGTACTTTTCCCTTGTTTCCCTGGATAAGCCCTGTCGGAGCTGCGCAGGATGTCCATGCAAGCTCTTTCACTTCGCCGGCTTTCCAGGTTCCTAAAGCGGGGGCAGTGCATGAAATTGCTGTTCCGTCGTCCTTTGATAAGGTTACAGAAGTTAACTCTACCGGCTCGCCAAGGTTGTTCTTTAGCTTTACCCTTACTTCATCGGCCTTTAGCAGATGGTCGGAGCAGGAAAATTCAGAGCTGAAAGTGCATCTGTTAGGAAGAATCCTGCTTGGATTTAACACTCCAAAATAAGCCAGAGTGCCTATCATGACCAGAATAATCAGAAATGCCCAGCCATAAGTAGTAAGAAATTCAAGGGCTGCCTGTGATTTGATATTCTTTAAAATCTTCATTTAACTGAACACCTCTTTATTAAATCATCAATCAAGTTTATTGTATATAAATCTTTCTTTTTTAGCTAATGTGCTTAAACCAGGCATATTTTTTGTCTATATTCAGGTATTCTGACTTTGTCTTTGCGTCAAGCCTGTCAAGCAGAGTGTTCAATGCTGTGAAAGAAATTGTTATTCCAGAAGCAAAGATTATTCTTTCAAATATCACTATTGGTATTAAAGCTATCCACATGGCAGGAGTCATAGGGACAATGTAGTTCCACATTGCGCCTCCGACAGCATGCGCTGTGAAAGTCGCACCGAGGCTTCTCAGGAAAGCCCTTTCGCCGTATTTCTTCGGAAGCATCTTTACTATTATCGGTATTGTCCAGAACAATGAGAAATACCAGACCTGCCTTCCAACTGGGTGGGCTATGAAAGCGATTATTGCCAATATTGGAACCAGATAGCTTATCTTGTCTTTTTTAGTTCCGAAATACCATGCTGCAAAAAGCATGGGCGTCAGCCTTAAAACAGTTACCGGATCCCATGAAGCATGAGTGTACAGCTTGCTTGCGATTTCAGCTATCAGCACAGATAAAACGCCAACAACCGGGCCAAGAAATGCGCCTGCCACAGGCCCGAAAAACTGGAATAATGTGAAGAACTGGCTTTCCGCGCCGACAAGCCTTGAGAAGTTTATCCTGTCGCCGATGAATACCAGGACTGCAAAAATGATTAAAAACATGAATCCTTTTGGAGTAATAAGTTTATTCAGCTTCATATTATCACAATCAGAAGATTTAATGTCGGTTTAAATAATTTTCTGTCTAAAAATTCTCGGTAAGATGCACTGCATAGGTCTTGCCTTTAAGCTCTCTCTTGACAAGGTTCTTTTTCTCAAAATCAGTCAGTATTTGGGAAACCTTTGCCTTTGACAGATCAGTCCTGAACTTAAGTGTTGACTGTGTAATGCCGTCCTGTTCTTTTATTGCTTTGATCACTTTCTGCTCGTTCTCATCCATTGCCTTTAAGACTAACTGGAACTTGTCTTGGTCCAGCTTCATGTTTTTTTCTTCCTCAAGCCTATTTAATATTGCTTCCTCGCTTGTGCTGAAGAACAGAAGGTAGATGCCCAAGGCGCCTATGAAAGATATCAGTCCAACTGCGATATGGGACATGCCAATTAAGGAACCTACTCTTTGACACTCGCTTGTAGGGTAGCACTGCAGTGCGGCAGTCTGCCTTCCCAGAGTTCCCATGAAGCCCAAAGCTAGAATTGTGGCAACTACGCTGAATGACAATATCACAAACCCCAGCTTCTTGTTTTCCATAACTAAACCCCTATAATCTCCTATGTAGGTTTTAGTATATAAATCTTGTTGTAAGTTTTGGACAATTTTCTTTTGGGCTGTAAAAATTTATTTTGAAATTTAATGAAATTTTGATTATAAAATATGATAAAACTCTAAAGTAGTAACTTTTAAAAAGAGATATAGAATCTCTAGCGATATGGGAAAGTTTAGTAGAAGGCCATACGAGGGACAAAGGCCTGGCGCTGATGTAGCGAAAAGAAACAAGGAGAGAATGCGCGGCAGAATCAGAGTAAAATCTCCACAAGAGTTTGCTATTTCTGAAAGGAAAAGAAGATTGAGTGATTTGGAGCAAGAAATAAGCAGAGAGCGCGACCCACAAAAAAGAGAGCCTTTGTACAAGAAGTATGCGAATCTTGCAGCAAGCTGCCCTCCTGAAGTTTTTACTCCAGACGAAATTAAAGGAATAGAGAGACATAGCTCTTTATCTGACGGGGATATACTAAGGAGTTTTCAGAAGAATTATTTTCAGGGCTCGCGACCGGATTTTTTGCCGTTGCATCATCTTGTAAAATTGTTAAGCAAGCCTGTTTCTCCAAATTCGGATGACAGATTTGTGTATTTATTGGGAAGCATATCTGCCGCCCCTGATGAAATTTATCTTCGCAACATAAAAGGGCTGGAATATTTTCTACTGACATTTGCCGGAAGAATGTCAACAGGCCACTATTTAGACTTGGAAGCTGATAGGAGAAGAGTGCAAATTCAAAGTCACAATGAAGAGGGTTTTCAGGACAGGGATGTAATTGTAACCCAATTGCGATCCCAATTGCATACAGCACGTATAAACCAATCAGACCATTATACACTAAGAAGAATCAAAGATGGAAACCATAGGGTAAGCGTTCCTTTGCATATAATTGCGGAGCAAAGAAGGTATGTAGATGATGGAAGCTCGCAGGTTATTATGGTTAGTTATGCAACTACAAGAGCTTAAGTTAATTCTTTAATTGAAACCAATAATTTTTTAAAGAAGCAATCTATTGACAGTATAGGTGACAAAATTCAAAAAGAAAAAATTTTACATAACGACTGCCATAGCTTATCCAAATTCTGCGCCTCACTTAGGCCATGCCCTTGAGATAGTACATTCTGACATAGCTGCACGCTTCCACAGATTGCTGGGAAAAGACGTCCATTTCCAAACAGGAACAGACGAGCACGGGCTGAAGAACTGGCAAAGCGCGCAAAAGCAGGGCAAAGAGATTTTGGAATTTCTGGACCATAACGTTTCTATCTTCAAGGATTTATACGGAAAACTGGATATTTCCTATGATTATTTTGTACGTACGTCAGATAAGAAAATCCATTACCCGGGTGTCATAAAGCTCTGGAAAGAGCTGGTCAAAAGCGGGGATTTGTATAAGAAAAACTATAGAGGATTGTACTGCACAGGATGCGAGGCATTCAAGACAGAAAAAGAGCTCAAAGGCGGAAAATGCCCCAACCACCCAAACAAAGATATAGAAACTGTTGAAGAGGAAAACTACTTCTTCAGGCTTTCAAAGTACAGGGAAGGGATTGCAGGAAAAATAAAATCAGATGAATTTAAGGTAATTCCTGAGATAAGAAAAAACGAAGTATTGTCTTTCCTGAAAATTGCCGAGGACATCAGCTTTTCCAGGCCAAAATCATCATTGCCGTGGGGCATCCCTGTTCCTGACGATGAAAGCCAGATCATGTATGTGTGGTGCGATGCGCTTTCCAATTACATTACCGGCGCAGGATACGGAAGGGATGAAAAACAATTCAAGGAATTATGGCCCGCTGATATAGAAATTATTGGAAAAGATATTCTTAGATTTCATGCGGCTTTCTGGCCGGCTATGCTCATTTCAGCAAAAATACCATTGCCCAGGCAGCTGTTTGTCCATGGGTTTATCTTATCGAAAGGCGCAAAGATGGGCAAGTCCACAGGTAATGTTATTGAGCCGTTTGAGCAGATTGAAAAATTCGGCGTTGAGCCGTTCAGGTTTTATCTGGCCGGAGTGATGCCTTTAGGCTCTGACGGGGAATATTCAGAGGAGCTGCTTATTGAAAGAGTCAACAAGGAGCTAGTTGCAAACCTAAGCAACTTTTGCTACAGGACTCTGAGCTTTTTGAACAAGAATTTCAACGGTGAAATTAAAGGCATCGATGATGATAAAATAATAATAGATGAAATAACTAAAAAAATCAAAGATATTGGAGTTCATTACGAAAATTACAACTTAAATATCGCATTGAACGAGATTCTTGCGATATCAGCCATCGGAAATAAGTATTTTCAGGACAGCGAGCCTTGGAAGCTTATTAAAGAAGATAAAGATAAGGCGCATAAAATATTAGGGTTGTCATTGAACATTGTAAAGAATTTAAGCATTTTAATTGAACCGATCTTGCCTGAATTCTCGTCTAAATTGCAGAAACAACTGAATTTGTCAAATTTGAAATGGAAAGATATTGACTTTAAATTGAAAAACCATAAAATTGGAAAAGGGGAGATTTTAGTGAAAAATATAGAACTAAAAGAAACAATAAACAAAAATCCAATAAAGAAAAAATCCATTGACGAAAAAATCAAAAAAATATTCCCGTTAAACCTCAAAGTCGCCGAAATAACTGATATTCAAAACCACCCTAATGCCGACAAGCTTTATGTTCTGCAGATTGATTTGGGCAATGAGAAAAGGCAGCTGGTTGCCGGACTGAGAGAGGATTATGCGATTGAAGAACTAAAAAATAAGAAAATTATCGTCATAACTAACTTAAAGCATGCAAAGCTGAGGGGAGTTGAAAGCCAGGGAATGCTTTTGGCAGGAGAAGACGGAGAGCATGTTGGTGTTCTAACTGTTGACAAATCAGAAGCTGGAGAAAAAGTTTACTTGGAAGGCTATGAGAATTCAGCAAAAGAACTGGATTATGATGAGTTTGCAAAATTAACAATTATGGTTAAAAATAATCACGCTGTTTTTCAGGGAAAAGAATTAAAGACCGATAAAGAGATTGTTCATGTTGAGAAGGTTAAGGATGGGAAAGTGAAATAAAACTTTCTTTGGATGATTGAAAGCAATGCGGTCGTAAGTTATAAACGTTAATTTTATAAACTAGGTATACTATATCTTCATTATGGCTAACCTAAACGTATCGGAAGAGAAATTCAATAAAGTGCTTGCCGATGTAGAGACTTTAATAGAAGATGTGTCAGATTTGTTCGACCAGGACGAAATAGCAAAAGAAAGAATTTCTGATATAGAAAAAAACCCCTCAATCGGAAAATCAGAAAAGGAATTGGAGGATTACTTAAAGCAGAGGGGGGTTAAAGTTGACTGAATGGGAAATTAAAGAGCACCCGGATTTCTTTAAAGATTTGGATAAGTTAGGCACAAGGGATCTTACAACATTCTACAGCAAAAAGAAAAAAATAAAAGAGAATCCATTAAGGCAGGAGCATCTGAGTGGAGGAGCCAACTGTTATAGAGAACCTATAACAGACAACATTAGGCTGGTGTACTATATCAAGGGAGACACTATTTGGCTGCTAACTGTTGGCAAGCACAAGGAAGCTTTTAAAACGTACTTAAAAAGGCTGTATTCTTTAAGAGAGAAATTGAATCCGTGAGTCAGATGCTAATTGGATTTAATGGCATCATGTCATTTTCGTACAAGGTGTGAAAATTTCGTCCGAAAAGTTAAAGCGGATTCTGGGATGGCGGGATAGCCGTTTTCCAGCTAAATGATAACCTAATCCTTGATTTTGACAAAAATAACAAGCTTCTTGGAGTTGAAATACTTGATGCCAGCAAAGTTCTTAATAAGAAAGTCATTCTTGAGGCGCAGGCTTCTTAGCTGATAGGTAAGGGACGAGATAGAGATTATCTTTATTCGATTTTATCATGCTTTTTGAGATTACACTTAGCGCAGAGGATTCTGACATTTTTTTCCGTAAGACTACTTCCACCTTTAGAAAATGGTAAGTCGTGGTCATAATGTAAATTTTTTGTAGCTTGACAAATAACACATCTACCCTTGTCTCGTTTCCATACTTCAATCTTTACTTGAGTAAGGATTAGCCCTTTATGCTCGTCTTTATCTATATCTTTTGGAATTGCTGATTCTTCATTTATTGGTTCTAATATAAATTTGAAAACTTTCCTTTCATTAGGCTATTTTATATTATAATCAGCTTTGTCCGAATAGTGTACTAAAAGCTTGAGTTCTCGGACACTTCAATCACTTTACGGTCAAAACCTCCATTATGGAACTGAAAGTGATAATCCATTTTCTTCTAGATTGTGTTATATTGATGATATATTATTTATAACATAATATAGTCTATATGATACAAATATTTATATACAAGGAGAAACTCTTAAATAACCATCACGGACATTAAGAAGGAGGTGAACTAAGATGTCAAAAAATGAAGGCGCTAAGCAAAGTAAAGTCAAATGGAAGCTTTGTGAAGTCTGCGGAAAGAAGTCTAAGAAGATTCTCTGTCATGAGCATAAGGAGTTCGTCCAGTATTCTGGGTTTTCGTAGACAGGTTTTTATGCAAAGACATATAAAAAATTGAATAACTTATAATGCAAAACAATAAGGAGATGGAAAAAGAGGGTATAGGAAAAAAGGTCCTCATTATCGGGCATAAGTGCTACAGGTGCAACCACGCATGGCGTCCTTATGATTTGGAAGAAGCCCCAAGAGTTTGTCCAAAATGCAAAAGCCCTTACTGGGACAGACCAAGACAGGAGAAAAAGAGAAGATGAAGAAAAGACAAAATAAAATAAAAATGAGAATATGCTCCTTGTTTGCAGGATGCGGTGGTTTGGACTTAGGCTTTGAATTGGCTGAAAATGAGCATATTGAATTTGAATCTGTATGGGCAAATGATATTGATTCTGACTGCTGTAAAACTTACACAAGAAACTTTCCGAATGCTGAGGTTGTCAATCAGGATATTTGGTCTTTCAATCTGAAAAAACTCCCAAATTGTGATGTTATATTAGGTGGGTTTCCATGCCAAGACTTTTCCGTTTTGAGAGGGGATGAAGTAAAAAGAAAAGGAGTTGAAACTAAAAGAGGAGTTTTATATACAAAATTTGTAGAGGCAGTTTATATTAAAAAACCAATTTTTTTTGTCGCTGAAAATGTTAAAGGGCTTCTTAGTGCAAATAATGGAAAAGCCATAACTCAAATTCTCAATGATTTTAAAAAAGTCGGTTATGACATTCATTATAAACTCTTAAACTTTGCAGATTATGGTGTTCCGCAAAGGCGGGAGAGGGTAGTAATAGTTGGTATAAGGGAAGATTTAGACGGCAGTTTTAATTTTCCTGCTCCAACCCATAAGAATCATATATCCGCAAAAACAGCTTTAAGTGGGGTTGATAAGATAAAATACAACAACGAAAAAATTAATACAAATCAAAAAACTATTCAGATGCTGAAATCAATACCCGCAGGTGGAAACTATAAAGATATTCCAGAATACTCAAAAAGAAATTGGATGAGTCTTATATACAAAAGACTTCATCCTGATGAGCCGTCACCAACGATAGTGGCTCTTGGAGGCGGCGGCACGTGGGGTTACCACTATGATGAGCCTCGCCCATTAACCAATAGAGAAAGAGCAAGAATACAATCATTTCCAGACCATTTTGTCTTTGAAGGCAGTCCTGCTAAAGTCAGGATGCAGATTGGAAATGCTGTGCCCCCTAGGGGGATAAGACCGATTGCAGAAGCTATTGCTGAACATTTACATCAAAAAATAAATATGAGAACGTATGGCAGACAATTTGTCAAAAGAACAGAGAAGCCATTGTATGTCCAGAATTAGAAGCAAAAATACTAAAGCTGAACTGATTCTTCGTAGAATATTGAAAGGCAAATATTTAAGGTGTTATCCGAGCATTTATGGAAATCCTGATTTTGGGAGCAAAAAAAGAAAAATAGCAATATTTCTTGATGGATGTTTTTGGCATAAATGTCCAAAGCATTTTGTTATGCCAAAATCCAATAAAAAATATTGGATTAACAAAATAGGAACTAACGTTTCAAGAGATAGAAATATAGCCTCAATGCTCAAAAAAGAAGGCTATAAAGTTATTAGAGTTTGGGAGCATGATTCAAAAAATAACTTTAAAAAAACTATGGCAAAGATTTTAAAATATTTATAGGGCATCCACAAATGCCTGCCAGTGTGCATCAGAATTTTTAAGAAGTCCACTTGGTTTAACATATCTTGGTTTTGGTATGGATGCTTCAGGAACAGAATCCCTTCTTTCCAGTTCACTTCTTAAGCAATAGCCTACAATTTCCCCCTCAAAATCTTCAAATTCAGGGATGGTATCAACCATATCTGCCAATGTTTCCGCATCTCTAAACAATCTCAAAATAAAATCATCTGAATAAATAATTCTGACAAATACATAATAATCTGACTGCCTGTCAGCTCTTTCAGCTTCATTTATTGGAACAATTAAGAACATTCCATTTTGCTTTCCGCTCTTGACGCTTGTTCTGCTTCTTGGAGGATTGGTAACACGATTTTTTGTAACAGCAACAATATCCTGACCTACAATAGTATTTTGAAAAACTCTAAACTCAAGCTCTAATTTTACGTGAAATTTGTCAAAAATAAATTTTGATAGGGCAATTTCTGCGAGTCCTCCCTGCGTCCAATTTTCTACAGCTTGCGTTGTGCTTCTCTGCCTTGCAGAGCCAAAATCCGCTCTTGTGTGACCTGCATAATTAATCTTTAATGCAAACTTGAATGCTTTAACAAAATCTTCTTTTGTAAGAACAACCCTTCGAGCCTCCTTTCTTTGCCTCCAAGTGTCAATATCTTCACTTTTTACAACAAATCTCCTGCCTTCTCTAAATTTTACAAGCTCCTTGCCATTATTAATAATCCTATCTAAAGCAGACCTTTTAATCCCTATCTGTTCAGCAACTTCATCTAAACCTAAATTGGGCATAAAGAATATATGGAAAATAAATCCTATATAAAACTTGCTTTGTAAATCGAACCAAATCGCACCAAAACCGACTTTCGGACAGAAGCTATTTATAGAACAAAGCTGTTATAATCAATAAGATTAAAAATCCTTTTTCAGACCAAATTCCAGAATTCAGTTTTTCAAATACTAAAATTTTTTCTGCACTTGATAAACCTTCTTTATATCTTTGAACTGATTCTACAAATTTGCCATTTTCAGTTAGAGTTCCTTTCTCAGTTGTGAGAGGTTGATCAATAATCTTTGGATTTGGGTTTTGTTTGGTTTTTGGAACGTCGTGGCCTTCATATAATAATAGATTCCTTTGAGTGTCTATTTCATCGTCATAAGGCGCACCTGGTCTTACAGACATTAATATTATAGAAATCCCTTTCTTAATATGATAGTTCATTCCTTTTTGAATGGTATTCACATGAATTTTGTTACACATCTGACCATAAGATAGTATCTCATCTTTCATGATTTCAAATGATTAAGATGTAATTTATTAAGTTTACCCTATTTATCAAATCAATAACAAAAACCTTTATATACCTCTATTCTTAACAATAGTTAATATGGAACAGGAAACTATAAACCAAGTCATAACAAAGAACATGACTATAGGAGAAGTCGTTGCCAAATATCCTGCTGTGATTGAGCCATTGCAGGAAGCAGGAGTCCATTGCGTTGGCTGCCATGTTTCTTATTCTGAGAGCCTGGAAGACGGGTTCAAGGGCCACGGAATGACAGACGAGCAGGTCAATGAAGTGATATCAAAGCTGAACAAGGCTGTTGAAGAATACAAAGGCGAAGAAGTAAAAGATTTCATAGTCACAAAAAAAGCAGCTGACAAACTGATTGAAGTCCTGAAGGAAAACAATAAAGAAGGCTCAGGATTAAGGGTCGAAATTGTCCCGGGCGGCTGCTCAGGATCCGAGTACGGATTGGAATTGGACAACAAGACTACAGACTTGGATTTAGTAATTGAAGACAAGGGAGTCAAAATCATAATCAGCAAGGAAAACCTGCAGTTCCTGAAAGGGGCAAAGCTGGATTATGTTGACAGCCTGCAGGGAGCAGGATTCAAGATTTCTAATCCAAATGTGCACAGCTCATGCGGATGCGGCCAGAAGAAAGAAAATTAAGCGATTTCAGGGGAAAAAATATTGTTCTTGCATTTTACCCATTTGATTTTTCTCCTGTTTGCACAACGGAGTTTGGATGCTTTCAGGATGACTTAAGCGAGCTTAGCAGTTTAAATGCGCAAATATTAGGCATAAGCATTGACAGCAAGTATTCCCATAAGGAATTCGCCGAAAAATTAAACCTGAGTTTTCTTTTGCTGAGCGATTTCAGCAAGGAAGTGTGCAGGCTCTATGGTACATTAAGGCCGGAAGGATTCAGCGAAAGGGCTTATTTCCTTGTCGATAAGGGTGGAATTATTAGATTCAGAAAAATAATGCCAAATCCAGGTGAAAGGATGGAGAATGAGGAGCTTATTAATGAGCTGGCAGGATTAAAGTGATAATGATAGTTTAACCGCAACCTTTAAATAAATTCTTCGATTATTTTTGATTGGGGGGCAGATGGCAACTTTCAAAACAGTAAATCCTGCAACAGAGGAAGTCATAGCAGAATACAGTATAATGCCTAAGGAAGAAGTCCTGTCGATTGCAGAGCAGTCAGAGCTGGCTTTCAGGCAGTGGAAGGATATGGATATCTCCACAAGAGCCTCTTATTTCAGGAGGCTGGCGCAGATTCTAAGGCACAACA
>JACPMV010000008.1 GCA_016185845.1 Candidatus Woesearchaeota archaeon
TAGAAATGAAGCCCATAGGGGAACTTGTTGAAAATAATTTTGAAAATATTAAAGTTCCGTGTTTTGATGCAGAAGGAAAGGTAGTCTTGAAAGAAGTTTCTGCATTGATCAAACACAAATTTAGAGGAAGACTGGCAAAAGTAACTACAGCTGGTGGAAGAACCATAACGGTAACTGATGACCATTCATTATTTACTTTAACAAATAATAAAATAGAAAGCGTTAAAACATCCGACTTGAAAGAAGGCACTTCTTTTATAGCTGTCCCTGATTTGTTCATAGAATCAGATACCCAATTTGAAGAAGAAATTACATCAGAAGAAGGACAAATTATTTTACAAGTAGGTAAAAATATACTTGGAACATACATAAATTGGGATTGCATTATAAAAATCGAATATCTAAACGAGAAACCAGAATTTGTTTATGATATCTCAGTTCCTGGTTGTGAAAACTTCATAGCTGGCTTCGGCGGCATTTTCGCCCACAACAGCGAAGAAAACCTCAGAAAGAAATTCGAGGAAGCTGAAAAAAACGCCCCTTCAATAATCTTTATTGACGAAATAGATGCAATAGCATCAAAGCGTGAAGAGACAAGAGGAGAAGTTGAAAGAAGGGTTGTAGCCCAATTATTGGCTTTGATGGATGGTTTGCAGTCGAGAGGAAAAGTTGTTGTCATAGCTGCTTCAAACGTCCCGAATATTCTCGATCCAGCATTAAGAAGGCCAGGTAGGTTTGACAGGGAGATAGAAATTGGCGTGCCTAGCAAGGAAGGCAGATTAAACATCTTGAAAATTCACACAAGAAATATGCCAATGTACACAAAAGAGAATCTTGTGAAGGAAAGCGATTTTGAGCCTGAATACAAGGAAGTAATTCTTAATCTTCTGAGATATAAGGATGGAAATTCCAGAAGCCTCGAAAGGACCATAAGCAAATATCTTGTCGATAATCCTGAAAAAAGTGAGCTGTTCAAGAAAGTTGAAATTACAAAGCTGAAGAGATGCATGGAAAAAATAAATTACGATGCAAAAATAGTGCACCTCAAGGAACTGGCAGAAATCACGCATGGATTTGTCGGCGCAGACTTATCATCACTGGCAAAGGAAGCTGCAATGATAGTCCTGAGAAAAGTCTTGCCGGACATAAAGCTGAAGGAAGACGAGCCGCTGCCTAAAGAACTGCTTGAGAAGCTTGTATTGACTCAGCCGGATTTCAAGGAAGCATTGAAAGTCGTAAGGCCGAGCGCCCTGAGGGAAGTCCTTGTTGAAATCCCGAATGTAAAATGGACAGACATAGGCGGCCTGATAAACATAAAGCAGGAGCTGATAGAAGCAGTTGAGTGGCCTTTGAAGCATCCTGAGGCATTCAAGCGCTTGGGAGTCAGGCCTCCAAGGGGCATTTTGCTTTACGGCGCGCCTGGTTCCGGAAAAACATTGCTGGCAAAGGCAGTTGCAAATGAGTCAGAAGCTAATTTTATTTCTATAAAAGGTCCTGAATTATTGTCAAAATGGGTCGGCGAGTCGGAAAAAGCCGTCAGGGAAGTTTTCAAGAAGGCCCGCCAAGTCAGCCCGTGCATAATTTTCTTTGACGAAGTCGATGCCTTGGCGCCAAAAAGAGGCGCTTCATCAGACAGCCATGTAAGCGAGCGTGTTGTAAACCAGCTGCTTACAGAGATTGACGGCCTTGAAGACCTTCATGATGTTGTTGTGATAGCAGCAACAAACAGGCCGGACATAGTTGATACTGCATTGCTTCGGCCCGGAAGGTTTGACAGGATGATTCTGACCCCGATACCAGATGAGAAATCAAGATTTGAAATCTTCAAGGTCCATACAAAAGGAATGCCCGTAAGTGTTGAAGTCCCTGCTGAAAAATTAAAGGGCAGGAAGATGATTGCCGCAAAGACAAAAGAAGGCACTTCTGTTGAATACGAGGAAGACAAGCCAATTTTTGACGCTTCACCGATTAAATCAAAAGATGATTTGCTCATCCAGCTTGCCAAAAAAACAGAAGGATATGTAGGTGCGGATATTGAAGCGGTATGCCGTGAAGCAGCCATTTTGGCCTTA
Source organism: Candidatus Woesearchaeota archaeon (assembly GCA_016185845.1). Classification (GTDB taxonomy): domain Archaea; phylum Nanobdellota; class Nanobdellia; order Woesearchaeales; family GW2011-AR4. Next base: position 2,073 of record JACPMV010000008.1, read on the forward strand.
AGGGAAGACATAAACTCAAGGGACATCCTGCCAAGGCATTTCGAGAAAGCCCTTGACAAGGTAAGGCCTTCAGTCACAAAGGATGTGGAGAAATACTACGAGGAATTAAAGGAGCAGCTGACTGCCGCAAGGGCCAAGCAGATGCTTGACGAGAAGCCGGGATATATGGGATAAGGATGAATTGTGCAAAGTGTGAAAAACCAGTAAAATCTAAAAGCGACTGTGTCATTGTTTATGATTATAGTTGGTACTTCTTTAAACTGCCTCCACAATTAATAGCATATCATAAAAGTTGTTTTAGTGAACATAAAGCTAAATCCGGTCCAATTGCCACAGTAGATTCAACTCAACTTAAGAGGCTTAATGATTCTTCTTTTAAATTACTTATTTTTTGGATTGTTATAGGCATTATACCCTTAATTTTATTTATTGCACTTCTTATTCAAGGTTCTGAATTAAGTGAAGCTTTGACCATAGCATTAGTTTTTTCTATCCCCTCTTCCTTGTTTATATTAATCTATAAATCAAGATTAAAGACAATAAAGGAAATTGAAAACCTTCCATAAAAATTCCAAAATAATTATCAAAACCTTTAAATAAGCTCTGTTCTAATTATTTCTTATGAAACCGGAGCCGGGAGACATTGTAAAGGTCCATGCGGAAAAGGAAATTTATGAGGGAATTCTCATGCCCAGGCCCGAGATTTTTGAAAAAGGGCATGTTATAATAAAATTAGGCAGCGGCTACAACATAGGAATTGACGAGCAAAGAATAAAGAAGATCGAATTGATAAGCAAATACCAAAAACCGGTTGTCACAGAAAAAAAAACCGAATCTAAAAAAAACCTGCCTACTGTTTCCATCCTTTCATTTGGCGGCACGATATCCTCAAAAGTCGACTACAGGACAGGAGGGGTTTATGCTTCCTATTCCGCCGATGATTTTGTTGCGATGCTGCCGGAGCTGCAAAATGTTGCAAACCTGAGGGCAGAGCAGGTCATGAAGCTGATGAGCGAGGACATGGCCCCGGAGCATTGGCAGGCAATGGCAGAGAGCATAGCATCCGAATTAAACAGGGATGATGTTGCAGGCGTTGTTGTAACGCAGGGCACGGACACTCTGCATTTCTCGACTGCAGCAATGTCTTTTTTTCTTAGAAACTTAAACAAGCCCGTTGTTTTCACCGCAGCCCAAAGAAGCATTGACCGGGGCTCTTCAGATGCTTTCTCAAATTTGTTATGCGCTGTTCATGCAGCTGCAAAGTTTGACGGAGCTGCTGTAGTCACTTGTTTGCACGGGACGAGCAGCGATGATTATTGTATCTTAAACAGAGGAAATCGTGTTAGAAAAATGCACACATCAAGAAGAGACGCTTTCAGGCCGATAAATGAGCTGCCTCTTGCAAAAGTCTATGAAGACGGAAAAATAGAGATATTGAATGACAATTACAATAAAAGAAACAATGAAAAAGTCAAAGCTGACAGCAAGTTTGAAAAGAAAACTGCCTTGGTTTATGTTTATCCCGGCATGGACCCAAATATTTTTGATTATTACTTAGAAAAAAAGTATAAGGGAATTGTCATTGCTGCAACAGCGCTTGGGCATGTGCCGACGAATGATCCGGAGCATTCTTTATTGAAGAAATTCAAAAAACTGACTGACAGCGGCATCCCGATAATAATAACCACCCAGGCAATCTACGGCAGAGTCCATCCTTATGTGTATACTAACCTGAGAAAATTATCTCTTGAATTAAACTGCATCTTCGCAGGAGACATGCTTCCTGAAACAGCTTATGTCAAATTAGGCTGGGTTTTGGGGCACACGACAAAGCTGGAAGAAGTCAGGAAAATGATGCTCACCAATTACGCTGGGGAGATGAACGAGAGGATAGGGGAAGAGGGGTTTTTGTATTGACATTCGAGCTATAAAAAGCATGATAAGCAGCTTCTCTATTCTAGCGTATCTATCAATTTAATAAATTTTGAGTAGAACTCTGACGAAACATAAAATCCGTCATCTATCATGCCTCCTAGCACATTTTTAGCGCTGGTTTTGTCTATTACTTTTCTTGCGCAGGCGAGATATACTGCATAAAGAGTGCCGTGAGCTTCAACCCCGAATATGGAAGCGTACTTTTTTGCTGAATCATCATCGATAATCAGCAGGCATTTATGATTATATGCCAATGATATGGCTTCTTTTTCCCCCTGGCCAATGTTCTTGGTTTCTATCTCAGCCATTGCAGCCACTTTTTGGACTAATATCCATTGCTCTTTGATTGCCTTTTGTAAAGCAATCGCTTCGGGAGTGCTGCTTTTCTGTATGACCTCATCATAAACGCTTTCTGGAATAACTACCTTCTTAAAGCACTTCTTAAGAAGGTCAAGCATTCCCTGCTTTGCCAGAATTATAATAGGGGAAGAATTGGCAACAATCATTTTACTTTCAATGCGGCCTTGAAGTCCTTCTCCAGCGATTCAGCAGAATAGTTCATAGGAATATGGTGCCTGGCTGCCTCTATCATAAAATCAGATAATGGCATTTTTGCCAGCTCTGCAGCTCTTCCCAAGGATACCTCTCTTTTGGAATATTTCTTCAAGGACAATTCCAACAGCTTAGATTTCACGCCCTCAGATAATAATTCCCTTATCACTTTGGACTTATCAGTATTCTCTTCCTTAGCGACATAGTCTATGTCCTTAACTATGGTTTCCGGAATCCTGGCAGCTACATTTCCATACATATTGTCACCTTGTTTACGATTCAATGTAAATGTAAACGCTATATATAAATGTTTCTGATTTTAATGGAAAAATTCTTTTCATAGCATATATTTACACTTCTTTCAATATTATGGAAGTTTGTGTTTTATCCACGCCTGCAACATTTCTTAGTTTTTCTGTGACAAGGGTGTTTAGCTCTGTTATGTCCTTCACTAAAGCCTTGACTAAAAGATCAGAGCCGCCGGTAAGTATGTAAACTTCATACACTCCTTCTATTTTTTTCAGCTCGTTTGCAATATCAGTTTGGTTGATTTTTTTGCCAGGAGCAGCATAATTAATCGTAATTCCAATGTACGCAGGCACAGGCCTTCCGAGAAGATTGTGGTTTAAGTTTAGTGTATAGTTGATTATGACTCCAGTCTTGATTAGCTTCTTTATCCTGTTATGCACAGTTGTAATGGGTATGTTTAATTTTTTGCTTAACTGGCTTGTAGTCTGCCTGCTGTTCCTTACAAGCTCCTCTATGATTTTCCTGTCTTTGTTATCTACCACAACCATAGTTATAGACGGATTCTATTTAAATTTTTCTATTTATTGGCTAAATAATGGAATATTTTTCCATTTTTCTTTCTAAAACTGAACTTTTTGGAATATATTTCCACGTTTTTTGAAATAAATTAATATATAACTTACAATAACTACTTAATAGAGACAAATGAGAGATAGCATCATTGAACAACTGGAGGAATTCAAGAAGCAAAGAGGCAGATCATTTAGATTAGGAATAGTAAACTGGGGTGGCACATTTACATGCATTAAGAATAAGGATGGTTTACTAGAGCCTGTTCAGAAAAGATCTGAATTAGAGGAAATTCTGATGGATACTCTTGGTTTCAGGGATTTAATAAGTAATGGATAATTTATCATGGTCCTATGGACAGCAGCCAGATGTTGGATCCCGACAGAGAACCTGCCCTTAAGGCAGTCGAGCAGGAGTACCTCCGTTTTGACGGCTTTGTAGGAATCCATGGAACAGATACCGCAGCCAGAACTGCAAGATATTTGCATATAAATTTGCCATTTTATGATCCCAGGGAAATGTATAGAAATAATAGATCTGTATATAATTGGACAAAACCTTTTCCGCTTATATCCTCTCAGGAATCTGCGGCAATTTTCAAAAATGGGAGATTTTATCCTAATGTTGGAAGCGATGCAGGAGCAACATTGGTAACTGCTGTTTCTGCAGTTACACATCCAAGATTTGGGGAGGTTGGCTGTCTGGTTAACAGGGAGCTTGTTCTTAGAGGCACCGCTTATGATAAAGCAACAGAAAGCTATTTCAATATATTCCAAGGGGACGAAGGGATTCCAAAATTAGCAGAAAGAACAGCATTTAATCTGGCATTTCCGGGCACACCATTTAATGAAAGGTCAATTCATGAAGATAGGCCGCCTTTTGTAATTTATGGTTCAGACAAATATGAAAAAAGAGTTTTAACAGTTTCAGAGTTTACTCACTTAGAGCCATATATGTCCTATTTGGATGCTGTGCAGGGAGGAAATGCCGATACTATAAACATGCTTAAGAAAACGCTGCCGCAAGCAGTGCTTTATGTTTCAAAAGGAGCCGGCAATGTGCAAAAGGATGAATATGAAATTCTAGAAAAGGTAATATTGCTCGAGGGCGAAAATACTTTTGTAATTAGGGTTCCTTTAAGAGGGGGCAGGGTTCCGCCAAGGATGCACTATGCTGTGCCCGGGGGAGATTTGCCTGGCTTTAATATAGAATATCTAACAGCAAGAACAAAAGCGCAATCAGTCCTTGCACTAATGGATGATTTTAAAGTTCCCACAGCAGAAAGAAAAGATTTTTTTGTGAAAATGATGGGAACACCTTTTGGGAGGGAAATATTGCCATATAACTGAACTCCTAAAACTTAGCTACGTTTGAGGTTATAAAATCTCTGGAACTTCAGTCTAATATTCCAAACCCAAACTATTTATAGTTCATTCAACATGGTTTCTTCCACGATTCCAATAAAAGACCTGCTCAACAAAATCAAGTGGGACAAAAGGGAAAATCCGGAAGAATATGCAATATATTATTTCGACAGAATTTTAAACAGGCTTATTTCTATTCCTTACAAGAAGATTAAAAGGCTGGAAGGCAGCTTTATGGTTTTGGATAATGAGGAAGAAACAAACATTCCGTTGCACAGGATTAAAAAAGTGACAAAAAATAATGCTGTCGTTTGGGAAAGAAAATAATCAGGTGACCATAAAAAATCAAAAATGATGTAATGTAGGCACCAAAAATTTTCAAAAATACAAAAAGTAGTTTTCTAATAGCAACATTTATAAACTTAACTTTATATCTATAAACTAAAATGGATATATATAAACTTAAGTTTACTGTTCTTCAGATGGAAATCCTGAGATTCCTGTTCATAAAATCAGGAATGGCTTTTAATGAAAGGGGCATAGCAAGGCATCTGGACGTCTCCCCTACAGCCGTTTCCAACTCCCTGGAAAAGCTGGAAAAAGAAAATATGATTTCAGTCAAGAAAGACAAGGAGTCAAAAAGGCTCTCGATTGGGCTAAACAAGGATAATCCCAAGGTTTACAGCCTTAAAAGGGCGGAAAACCTGAAATTAATCGACGAGTCCGGCTTAGCGGAATTTTTATCTGATGCCTTTCCAGGCTCGTCTATAATATTGTTCGGCAGCTACTCGACTGGCGAGGATAATGTAAATTCAGATATTGACATAGCCATAATTGGCTCTAAAGAAAAAGAATTGGATACCTCAAAATTTCACAAGCTGCTCGAAAGGCCCATTTCATTGAATTTTTACGAGGATTTTAGGAACATTAAAAAAAACTTAAAAGATAACATATGCAATGGAATTGTTTTGAAAGGTGCCATACAACTATGACTCCTCTAAGAAATTTTGAAGAATTCCTGAAAGACATGACTATCAGAAGGCAAAATCCTGCTATTTCAAGGGCAAGATCGCTGGCCGAAGAGGCAGAATTAAGGAAAGGATTTATCAAGAAATTGGCTGAAAAGCTGGAATTGTCGGATAAGACTGCAAATTATTATATTGAAAACGCATACGATGCCATTATGGAACTGATAAGGGCAAAAATGCTGTTGGATGGGTTCAAATCTTCCGGAGCCAATGCCCATGAGGCAGAAGTTTCTTACTTGAGAAATCTTGCATTTCCAGAAGCTGAAATAAGATTTGCAAATGAATTGAGATATTTCAGGAATCAGATAAAATATTATGGAAAAAGGATGGATTCGGATTATGCAAAGAAAGTCTTGGAATTTTTGGAAAAGGTTTATCCCAAACTAAAGCAGTTTTTAACAAAAATATAATATAAATGGCTTAAACAAAAAATTCAAACGAAATGGAACTAAACTATCAAGAATTAGGCTTCAAATGCGGTTTGGAATGCCACCAACAGCTTGAAGGCAAAAAGCTGTTCTGCAGCTGCCCTACACTGAATTCTGACAAAGAGCCGGACATTAAATTGGAAAGAAGGCTGAGAGCAGTAGTTGGCGAGACAGGAGAGATTGACGCAGCTGCGCAGTTTGAGATGCTAAAGCACAAAAAGATGATTTATGAAGGCAGCTCAGAGGACGTCTGCATAGTTGAAACAGACGATGAGCCGCCGCATGAATTAAATAAAGATGCTCTGGAAACCGCATTGAAAGTTGCATTGCTTCTTAACGCCAAAATTGTTGACGAAATCCAGATTATGAGGAAAATAGTGGTTGACGGCTCAAATGTCTCAGGATTCCAAAGGACAGCTCTGATTGCAATGGACGGCTATATTGATTCTGCTGAAGGCAAAATTTCAATCCCTACAATCTGCCTGGAAGAGGAAGCGGCGCAAAAAATAGAGGAAGGGGAAGATTTTGTAAGATACAGGCTTGACAGATTAGGAATTCCATTGATAGAAATAGCAACAGGCACGGAAATAAAAAGCTCGGAGCATGCAAGGGATATTGCTGCCCATATTGGGATGATATTAAGGAGCGTTGAAGGAGTTAAAAGGGGCCTTGGCACGATAAGGCAGGATGTAAATATCTCTATAAAAGAAGGTGCAAGAACTGAAATAAAAGGATTTCAGGACCTGAAAAGCATCCCGAAAGTCATTGAATTTGAGGTCAAAAGGCAGCTTGATTCAATAAAACAGGGGAAAAAACTAAGCAAAGAAGTAAGAAAAGCAGAGCCTGACTTCACAACATCTTTTTTGAGGCCGCTGCCGGGAGCAGCAAGATTATATCCTGAAACTGATATTCTTCCGGTAAAAATAGAAAAACCGCATCTAGAAAAATTAAAGAAGCAGCTGCCGAAATTATTGGCGCATAAAATCGAGGACTTTGAAAAAAAATACCATATCCCTCACCAATTGGCAAAAGAGCTGATTGAAGATAATAAATTTGGCTTATTGGTTAAAAAATTCAGGAAAATAGGGCCTCTGGCAATAGCGAATGCATTAATCAGCATCCCAAAGGAAATCAAAGCGCGTTTTAATCTTGACCCCTCTAAACTGAATGATGAAGATTTTGAGGAAATTTTATCCTACCTCAACGAGGGAAAAATAGCAAAGGAGGCAGTCATAGATTTGCTGGCTAAAAAAATCAAAAACGAAAAGATTGACTTAAGCCATTTTGAGTCTGTCTCAGACGAAGAGCTGGAAAAGGAAATAAAAAATATGATAAAAGAAAAGCCCGGACTTAACATTGGGGCATACATGGGCTTGATAATGTCAAAGCACAGGGGAAAAGTTGAAGGGAAGAAAATTATGGAGATTTTGAAGAAACTTACCAAATAAATTAACAACATTTAAAATATAAACTATATTTCTATCAATTGGTGATTCAATAATGGCATTCGGAAAATTTGACAAGAGTTTGGACAAGGAGCTGTTTTCAGAGGCAATCCAGTTTGAGACATCAAGGATAACTGTCGGGGTATTCTCATACAATGACGGCGAGAAAAAGCTCCAGATTTCAAGGGAAAACATGTCCCAGGACGGAGAATGGAGTTTTGCAAAGCTGGGAAGGATGTTCAAGGACGAGGCTGAGAAAGTCATTCCGGCAATGGAAAAGGCACTGAAGCATATGTGATCTTTATTTTTCTTTTAATTTTAAGTATAGACAATTGCGTGTAAATATAATAAATCAACGCAATTGTCTATCTCGTAAATTGCAGCTATCTATTAAACCAATTACCGCAATTTACGATATAAAGCTTTTTAAAAGCATAAAATTTCTGCTTCTATATGCGCCGGTAGCTCAGCTTGGATAGAGCGAAGGGTTCCTAACTTAGGGAATTACCCTTAGGCCGGGGGCATGATTGAGTTAATGCTCTTTCATCCCGAATTCGAATCCTCCCCGGCGCGTTTTTTAGGAACTCTAGATACCTCCCTGTATGTCTAGTGTTGCTAAATCCTACTTTTGAGAACCAATTCGCCACATTAGTCACTCCATTGATGTAAATAACATATCGTTCGTATGTTTTATCTCTTTTTTTGTAATAACCTCTCTCAAAGAGGGTACAATGATTTATTTTTAAATCCTTAAGAATAGAACTAACATCATCAATAAGGATTTTGGATTTTGATGCTCCTTGTACAACAGGATACAGTTTTCCTTCTTTATGCTTAAGAGTGAATGTGAAGTCAGAATCAGCAAGACCTCTTAGAAATGATGATTTGATGTCTAATGGCGAATGAAGTATCTGTTTTGGGATTTTGATATTATCCTTTCTTTGTGGAATCAAGAGACATTGTGAGAAAAAATAATACATTGCTTTGGAATTTCTATACAACATTACCGAATTATCATATTTTATTTCTAGGACTTTGAGTCTTATATTGAAAAGCTCAAAAGCAAGGTTACCCACATAGTTAGAATAATATTCTAAATCCTTTAGATTTCCACTTATCCTTATCTCATAATTAGTGGAACCTCTTTTGGTTTTTTGGAACCCTATGTGTCCATCGCCCACAATAGTTCCAATAAATTCTGCTAGTTTTGGAGTCAATATATCTGGAATTATGATATTCTTTCTTATATCATTATTGCTGAATTTTATTTTTGATAAATCGAGTTTCATCATAATCACCGCTCCTTCAAGTTTTAAGCCTGTGTAAATGATTTTAGTTTAAATACTTCACGTCGGTAAATGTCCAGTGCTTTTTTGTCCAGTGGTTGTATGGTATATATTTTAGAGAACATAAATCATAATT
>JACPMV010000013.1 GCA_016185845.1 Candidatus Woesearchaeota archaeon
TCCAGTATGGTGGCAGTTAAAACTGAGATTAAAACCGGAATCAAAGATTCAATTCCGAATCCATAAAAGAATACACTTATCAATGCCAGTATAATTAAAAATACCGATATGTATTGGTAGATTGTGAATTTATTTAATAAAGGCTTAAAATCCAAAATTAACACCTCTTATTTCTTCCTTGTTCTTTGGCTTCCGCTTGTCTTGTAAGGAGTATATTCTCCCTTTGCCTTCTGGCTTGTTTTTTCAGCAGAGTACTGCTCGAATTCTGCCCCCTCGTCAAAGTCGCAATCGTTGCATTTTATGACCTCAGCAGACTGGTACATGTAAGGCTCTACGTTAAAAGAACCGCATTTTGGGCATTTGCGCATTATTATGTCTCACTCCGTTGGGTAGGATTTACAATTGAAATTTTAGGTGGCATGTCTGCTAAAACCATTCTTCTGTACATATCAAACATGGTCTCTGACGGATCAGGTTCTCTTAGATAAAAATGGCGTAAAGGGTACATTTCCGGACATATTCTAGATAGTACTGAATGAGGTACCCTAGCGATAACTTTGCTTCCTTGAGCGGTATAACCATCATTTCTCGAATAATAATACCCTTCCCTCGGATGTTCTGCTAAATACAATAAAGCTGTTAATGCCCTCCTAAATGTTATTTCCTCTGTTTTATCAGGGTCACGACATGCTCTTGCTGCAATTAATTCATTTTCCTGTCGAAGCCAAACTTCAACCATTGAATCGTGCAATTCATTCCGTATTCCACGTGTCCCTAGCCTGCCCGGGATAATTGTTTGTTGACTATCAAATAACCCCCTATTCAGCAAATTCTCCAAATCTGATTCATTGATATCTAAATTAATTAAATCTGACAGCCTCCCAGCTAATTGGTCAAAACTTAATATACCAGACATAGCTAGTTTATCAATCATAGTCATTAAAAAGATTCTGCATTTAAATACTTATTCAAGAAATATTTAAATTATTTTCTCTTTTGTTTCCTTGTTTATAATGTGTATGACATTAACCGGGCAGGAATCGGCAGCTTCCTTGTTCACTGTGAAATCCTTTTCTTCTATATCAAGCTCCTCCCACTCATCGTCCCTTTTTTTGCAGCCTACGATGTCTGATTTGCCGTCCTCGCTCATTGTCCAGAAATCCGGGGCAACTGCCGCGCACGCAGCGCAGCCTATGCAGTTAGGCCTGTCGTGCTGGATTTGGTATTTTTTTTCTGTTTGTTGATCTTGATTTGTATCTTCCATTTTAATCATTAACAATTGTTAAGTATATAAAAGTTATGGTCGTTTACAGGTTAACAAAAACAATGCCGATTATTATAAGCGCAATGGCTGCGATTTTTGTCAAAATTGATTTCCTGTCAATTTCCTCCTTCACAAGATTGGGCAGATAAATAGAAGTGAATACAGTTATAAAAAAGATAAACATCGGCGCTGTTGCGCTTCCAAGCGCGCTTATTAAAGAGATGGGGCCATTGAGCATTGCATAGCCTAAAAACATGAATGCAGAGAAATCAACAATCATCTTGAAGCCAATCAGTCCCTTAGCTCCGCTTTTCATGGTTTTCACTGTTGTTATAAACTGCTCCCTTACTGAGGGAATTAGCAGCACCAAAATGCCTGAAAATGCAGTCAATCTCAGCCACATAAAAGCGCTCCAGAAATCCGTAACTTCGTAAATATGCTTTGACATTATGTAATATAAAGAAATTGGCAATGTTGAGAGCAGCATTAGGCAGAATGCCTTGCTGAGAATAAACTTTCCGTTAATCTTTTTGTAAGATATTGTGATGCCGGCTGCAAATAAAAACAGAAATCCTATGAAGTGCCGCTTTGTAAGTGTTTCTCCGATAAACAAAAAAGATATGATTAAAACAAATATGGGGATCAGCTGCCAGAGCATCAGGACCCGCGAGATTTCCTCCTGCTGGACTGCCCTGTAATAAAAGATGATTCCTATAATTAAGAACATGCTGGCTGCAATGGCTATTGCAGTGTCTTTCAGGCTCAAATGCCCAAAATCAAAAAAGGGCAGTAGGAATATCAGAAAAACATTCATTGCGCCGTTAAAAACTATAAAAACATACGGGCTTTTTATATGGCCCTTTGACAGCAGGATTTTATCAAATAATGAAGTAAAATTCCACATAAGCTCTGCTATCAGCGTGAAAAGAATCCAGGTTTGCATTCTAGTTGTTCATATCTATTTTATTTTTTAATTTTTCCACGTAAACGCAGGCATTGCATATATCATTTGAAGATGGCTCGCTGCAGTTTTTGCATATTTTTATTTTGCCGTCCCTGAATTTTTCCTTGAGGTAAGGCAAAGTTTGCAAAAATGAATTTTCTATGGAATATTTTGTGCCTGGAAATTTGTTTTCCAAATCGTTTAATGTATCTCTCACCTGCGCCCTGAAGGAATGAACGGCATTCGGGCATTCATTGAAGTTGTCCAATAAGCCGTTTATGAAAGCGTAAGTTGTCACTTCTTTTTCGGTGCACAGGTATAACGGCTTTATTCTCTGGACGAATTTATTATTTTTAATTAGTCCGCCTTTTGGCCCCAACCTTGCAGAAGCCCTTAAGTCATTCCTCATCTGATTCATCTGGATGGATTGGCATTCATCATCAAGATTATGGCCTGTTGCCAGTTTTGTTAATCCCAACTCCCTTGATTTCTTGTTCAATAGATATCTCCTGAAAATGCCGCATATGGTGCACGGCTTTACATCAAGGATTTTCAGCATTTCATCAAGAGTCAAGCCAAACTCTTCCTCGTACGAGAAAATATGAAGATTGATTTTATTTTTACCGCAAAACTCTTTTGCAGTCATCAATGTCCTGTCCCTGTAGCCTGCAATGCCTTCGTCTATTGCGATTGCGCTTATCTTTATTTTTGGGTTTTCTTTTGATAATCTGTTCAAAATTGACAGGACGGTCAATGAGTCTTTTCCTCCAGATATTGCAACGCCTATATTCTCCCCCTTGTCCAATAAATCAAACTGCCTTAGGGTCTTGAAGACTTTATTTTCAAAATATTCCGTGAAATGATTTTTGCAGAGCTTTTCGCCGGAATACAATGAGGTTACCGGCTTTTCACTGCAGCAGCTTAGTTTTATGTTTATCATTTTTATCCGCCCGATATGACGGAAAGTATTTTTATTTCATCGTTATTATTTAATTGCTCGTCTTCCAGAATAAGCTCGCTGTTCCTTGAGACTATGACTGTGACTGGGTTTATATCTAGCTTCATCAACAAATCCCTGACTAGTGTACTGTTAGATAGTTCTATCATTATATTTTTATTATCCCTGTCAATAAAAACGCTGACTTTAATTTTTTCCATGCTGAAGGTAATAAATTACATCCATTAATAAAGGTTATTGAAACCAAAAGATTTATATACTTTGTTTACATTGTATTATTCTGAATACGCATGGCAGCAACCATATCAGTAAGGCTGGACAAATCACTCCTTAAGGATTTGTCTTTAATAGAAAAGAACTGGCAGGCAGACCGCTCAGAAGCTATAAGGAGGCTGTTAGCCAAAGCTGTAAGCTCCTGGAAAATACAAAATGCATTGCAGCAGCTCAGAGAGCATAAAATTTCAATAGGAAAAGCTGCTGAGGAATGCGAAGTATCTTTATGGGAAATGATTGACTTTGTAAAGGAAAACAACATTGACTGGACAGCATATTCTAAAGAAGACCTTGAGAGGGACATAAAAGTTTTAGAGGGAAAATATTGATATCTAATGCTACGGCAATTATTTGCTTAGGTAAATTAAATAAGATAGATTTGCTTAAGAGAGCCTATTCTGTTGTGTTGATTCCTTCTGCTGTCAAAAAAGAAGTTTTGCTTGAAGGAAAAGGAGGTTATTCAAGCATAAATAATGCTATTGAAAGCGGCTGGATTAAAGTTTCTGATCCTAAAAGAAGCCTTGAACTTGGGCTTGGTTCAGGAGAAAATCAGGCAATCAGCCTTGCAAAAGAGAGAAGGGATAGCATTATACTTGATGATGCTTTGGCTATAAGGGCTGCAAAAGCACTTAACATCCCCGTTGTAAGAACAACTACGGTTGTTTTTATAGCGCTTCAAAAAGGAATTATAAATAAAACTCAAGCACTTAATATCTTAAATCAGCTAATTGAAAATGGGTATTATATTTCTACGAAAGATTACGCTGTTTTGATTTCTAGGCTGAAATAAATAGTTTACCCGACAGAGTGCCCGCAGCCGCATGACCTTTTTACATTCGGATTGCTAATCTTGAAGCCTGCATTCTGCAGCCCGTCCTTGTAGTCAACTGTTGAGCCCTTCATGAAAGCGATGCTCTCTGGATTCATGAAAATCCTTACGCCTTTCTCTTCAATCACTATATCGCTTTCTTTCGGCGCCTTATCCAGGGAAATATCATACATATACCCGGAACAGCCCCCCATGACAATGCCCACTCTCAGGCCATAATCTTTCTTATTTTCTTTTTCCAGCATCTGCTTCACTTTATTGGCTGCCTTTTCTGTCAAAGACACCATCATTTCTTTTGTCTGCTGCATTTTAGACTACCTCTTCTTTTTCAAATTCCTTGTACTCATCATAACCCCTTGCTTCCAGCTCATGGGCAAGCTCTTTTCCGCCGCTCTTGACTATTCTGCCCTTCACCATTATGTGGACTTTATCGGGAGTTATATAATTTAATAATCTCTGATAATGGGTTATGACCAAAACGCCCATGTTCGGGCCAAGCAGAGTGTTTACGCCTTCTGCGACAATCTTCAATGAATCAATGTCCAGGCCTGAATCTGTCTCGTCCAAAATAGCCATTTCAGGCTGCAAAACAGCCAACTGGAGTATCTCTGCTCTTTTTTTCTCTCCTCCTGAGAACCCTTCATTCAGGTATCTTCTTGAAAAAGAATCATCTATTTTCAGCAGCTTCATTTTTTCCCTTAATAATTTTACAAAATCAGGAACGCTGGTTTGGCCCGGCTTTACTGAATTCAGTGCCGTCCTCAAAAAGTTTGATACTGAAACTCCCGGAATCTCCTGCGGATACTGGAATGACAAAAATACTCCCAGTTTAGCCCTTTCGTCGGGAGCCAGTTCAAGAATATTTTTTCCTTTGTACAAGACTTCGCCCTTGTCAACTATATATTTAGGATGCCCCATCAAAGTATAGGCCAAAGTTGATTTGCCGGAGCCGTTTGGGCCCATAAGAGCGCAGACTTCTCCTTTTTTGACAACCAAGTCTACTCCGTTCAGTATCTTCTGCCCTTCAATGCTTACATGCAAATCCTTTATTACAAGTTCGTCTGTCATTTTACCTTTCACCCTTAACCCCGGGCTCTTTTATGTATTTTTCAAATATAACTATCGCATTTTTAAATGTATCCAATGAAAGCAGAGCGCATTTTAATCTAACAGGGCTTAACGGTATGCCAAGCATTTCCAAAATGTCCTCTTTTGCCATTTTTTTTATTTCTTCAATGTTTTTGCCTTTTACTTTTTCAGTAAGCATTGAAGCGCTTGCCTGCGATATTGCGCAGCCTTTCCCGTGAATCTTGACATCAGCAACGTTTTTGTCATCGTCTATCAAAAGATAAACCTCAAGCTCGTCTCCGCACAATGGATTGTACTCATGATGATGCACAGTAGCATTCATTATCTTTCCGAAATTCCTTGGATTCTTGTAATGGTCAAGGATTTGCTCCCGGTAAATTGAGTCTATGCCGTCCATCTTAATCTCCAAACATTTTCTTGACTTTATGCAGCGCGCTTATCAATTTGTCAATCTCTTTCTCGGTGTTGTAGAGGTAAAATGAAGCCCTTGCTGTTGCTGGCACTTTTAAAACGCTCATCAAAGGCATGCAGCAGTGATGTCCTGCCCTTATTGCAATGCCCTCGCTGTCAAGTATCTGCGAGACGTCATGGGCATGAATGCTTTTTAGATTGAATGAAACAACAGCGCCTCTTTCTTCAGGGCCATAAATGGTCAAATCCTTTATTTCTTTCAGCCTTTTTACAGCGTAATCAATCAATTCGTTGTCTCTTTTCTGGATTTGCTCCATCCCGATATTGTTCAGGTAGTCAATAGCAGCGCTTAATCCTATCCCTTCAGCAATGTTCATCGTGCCTGCCTCGAATTTCCATGGCAAGTCGTTGAATTTTGTATCGTCAAACTTCACTTCCCTTATCATCTCTCCCCCGTAAAGGAACGGGTTCATCTCTTCCAGCAATTCTCTTTTGCCGTATAAAACTCCAATCCCTGTCGGTCCCAGCATCTTATGGCCTGAAAATGCATAAAAGTCAACGTCAATATTCTTTACATCAATAGGCATGTGCGGGGCTGATTGGGCTCCATCTGCAATCATTAATGCATTGTTTTCATGCGTTATTTTTGCAATATCTTTGACGGGATTTATTGTCCCTAAAACATTAGAAACATGGGTCACTGAAACTATTTTTGTCTTTTTGGTTATATTTTCATTTATGCTGTCTGCGTCAAGCAGCCCTTCTTCATTTATTTTAATGAACTTTAATTTTAAATCTCTTTGCTTTGCCAGCTGTTGCCACGGGACAAAATTAGAGTGGTGCTCCATCTGCGAAATCACAATCTCGTCTCCTTTCTTTAGTTTTGAAGTCAGTGAGTAAGCCAGAAGATTAAGGGATTCTGTAGTGTTTTTTGTAAAAATTATATTCTGGTAAGAGTCTGCATTTATGAATTCAGCAGTCTTTTCATGGGCTTCCTCGTATTTTTCAGTTGCCTCTTCTCCCAAAGTGTGTATGCTCCTGTGTATGTTTGCATTATGGTTTTTGTAATAATCGTCAATTGCCTCAATAACCTGCCTTGGCTTCTGGGAAGTCGCAGCGTTGTCCAGGTAAACCAACTGCTTTCCGTGGATTTTTCTATTTAGAATAGGGAAGTCTTTGCGGATTTGTTCTGTGTTTAGAGTTGTTTTATTCGATGACATTTACTTCCTCACCATCTCCCTTATCTTCTCCCTCAGTTCTTCAAGTGGAATTTTCTGGATTACCGGCTCGAAAAAGCCTTCGACAATAAGCCGTTCTGCTTCTGCTCTTGACAATCCTCTTGCCATTAAATAAAACAGATGCTCTTCATTTATCTGGCCGACTGTTGCTCCGTGAGATGCTTTGACATCATTAGCGTCTATCTTCAGGCTTGGGATTGAATTGGCCAATGTCTTGTCTCCTAATTTTAAGATGTGGTTTGCAAGATACGAATTTGTTTTCTGCCCTTCTTTTGGGATTTTTATCAGGCCGCGGTAAACTGAGCTTGATTCATCTTTCAAAATTCCGTCAACCAAAATGTCGTTTGTCGTATTCTCGGCATTGTGATATACATTTGTCGTGAAATCAATGTGCTCTTCTCCTTTTCCTAAAAATATCCCGAGATTGCTGCAGCTTGAGCCCTGGCCGTTGAAATTTGTATCAATCCTTAGCCTGTTCAGATTTCCCCCGAAACAGCCTGAAACCCAGCTTATAGAAGCATTTCTTTCCGCCGTGCCAATAAGATTCGTGAAATTGTAGACATTGCCTGTCCAATTATTAACATGGTAAAAATTGATTCTGGAATTTGTGTTGGCAAAAACTTCCGTAATGGAGGCATTAAGCTGCTCATCGCCGATATCTTTGTTTGTGTATTCTTCAATGACATCTGCCCGGCTGTTCGGCTCAAGTATAACCAGATTATGCAAAACGCTGTTTTTTCCTTCTGCAGCCAAATTAATTCTTATCGGCTCTTTTATCTCTATATTTTTAGGAACATACAGGAAATAGCCATGGGCAAAATAAGCTGCGCTTAAAGCGACAAACTTGTCCTTGCCAATATCAGTACCTTTGAAAAAATAATTCAAAGTAGCAGGATACTTTTCCATGGCCGAGTTTATATCAGACAAAATAACCCCGTGCCTGGCTAAATCTTCGCTTAATTCTGTTGCAGTTATAACTGCAGTTGACTCGAACGGCGCAAAATTTTCAAGCTTTAATTTCCCCATATCCGTATATCGCCAATTCTCATCTTTTTCTTTAGGCATCGGCATAGAGTTGAACCTTTCCAAGGAATCTTCCCGCCTAGCGTCTGCAGCTTCGCTTTTAGCCTTAGAGATTTCTTTCATAGCGTGTTTAGTAATAAGATTTAAATTCATTATATCCCCTATAGATTAACCTACAGAACCTTCCATGTTCAAAGCTATCAATCTGTTAAGCTCAATAGCATACTCCAAGGGAAGTTCTTTTGTGAAAGGCTCCATGAATCCTGAAACAATCATTGTTTTTGCCTGGTCTTCTGAAAGGCCTCTTGACATCAAGTAAAATAACTGCTCTTCACCTATCTTGCCGACTGTAGCCTCATGCTCTATATTGACGTCCTTTTCATTTATTTCCATGTAAGGCACTGTATCCGAAGCTGATTTGTCGTCCAAGATCAAGGCATCGCAGGTCACCTGAGATTTGACGTTCTTGCAGCCCTCTGCAACATGCAAAAGCCCCCTGTAGGTTGTCCTTCCGCCGTCCTTGCTTACTGATTTTGAGGTTATCCTTGAGGAAGTGTTTGGCGCAAAATGCAGTATTTTTCCCCCGGCATCCTGATGCTGGCCTTTTCCTGCGAATGCAACGCTTAATATCTCAGCCCTTGCCCTTTCACCCAATAAGTATATGCTTGGATATTTCATTGTTATTTTGCTGCCCAAATTTCCGTCAACCCAAAATACAGTCGCATCTTCATAAGCAAAAGCCCTTTTTGTCACAAGATTGTATACATTATTGCTCCAGTTCTGTATTGTTGTGTATTGGATTCGTGAGCCTTTCAATGCAATCAATTCAACAACTGCGCTGTGCAATGAATCAGAAGAGTATGTAGGGGCGGTGCAATTATGAACAACTATTCCATGAGCAACATAAGATTCATCTTCATTAACACTAAAATTATAAACTTCAGCGTCCTTTACCGTTTCTCTTGTTATATTTTTTATTGGAACAAAAGCGTAATCCTTAGTTATTTCTGCGTAGGAAATTAATTTTTGCTTTAACATCAGATCAGAATCACTATTGATGTTTTCATTTAAATTATTCTCAACTAATTTTGAAAATTTAGGCAAATAAGAACCACCTACATAAACGGCAAATGAATTGCTCCTTGGCTCTTTTCTGTTCCAAACATTTATTGAAGCAAAAATATCTAATCTTAAAAGCAAATCTCTGGTTTGTTCCGCCAGCGACTCTGAAACAGTGTTAATTCTAAACATCCTCTTATTGCCCCATGGATATTTTTTGCTGAAGAAATTTCCGTCTCCGCGCCAATACCCCTTAATGAATTCAGACTGTTTTTCCGGCATTTCCAGCATAAACCAGCTAGGGAGAGATTTATTTTTAGCTCCAGAGCCAAATTCTTTTTTGAAAAGCCTTGCTGCCAAAGTGCTGCACAACACTAAGGATATTCCATTTTTGTATTCTTCTTGCTCTATAGGGACCTTGCCAAAGAATTTTTCCAATAATTCTTTTACGTCCTCTATGTAATCCCTTTCTTTTTTATTGAAAGTAAAAGTTAGGTAACTACCACCCATCACAGAACCCTCCGCCATATAATAGCCAACTAACCTAAAAAAGTCTTTATCAGTTTCAATCTTAAATTCAATATCTTTTGCAGGGTGCCTTCCTCTGCCTATTTTTACCGAGAAAAATCTTGAATCTTTTGAAATAATAGTTCTCTCGATGGGAACTGCAATGTAATCATTTTTTTGGAGCTGAGCTGATTCTGTCCATTGAGGTTTCCATTCAGAATTTTTGTATTCAGCTTTTTGCCTTTTGACTGCAAGAACTGGATGGCCGCCGGTAATTTTTATTTTTTGTCTTGTGTCCCCATAATAGTTTATTGTGCAAATCATTCCATTATGTTTTCTTTTCATTGTCTTGTAAACTCTCTTGTAAGAATTCGTATGCGTAAGAACAACATCGCCTTCTTTTACGTCTTCAATTTTCTTATTTCCTTCAATGGTTTTTATAGGCGCGCCTTTTTCAAAGCACCCTTCTATATAATGCACGCTTGCGCCGGGCTCTGCTATTATCAAAGTCCTCTCAAACTGGCCTGCATTTTTTGCGTTAATCCTAAAGTAAGCCTGCAGCGGCAAATCAACCTTGACGCCGGCAGGGATATATACGAATGATCCTCCTGACCATACTGCTGAGTTTAATGCGGCAAGCTTGTTGTCATTGTAAGGAATTACCGTTCCAAAATATTTCTTAACAATTTCCGGGTATTGCTTCAATCCGTCATCCATCCCTAAAAATATGACCCCTTTCTCTTCCAAATCCTCCCTTACCTTATGGTATACTAATTCGCTTTCGTATTGCGCTCCGACTCCGCCAAGAAATTTCTGCTCTGCTTCAGGAATGCCTAATTTGTTGAAGGTGTTCTTTATATATTCAGGCACATCCTCCCAGTTGGATTCTGACTTGTCAGAAGGTTTGACATAGTAATGGATATTCTCAAAATCAATTTGGTTCAAATTTGCGCCCCACTGCGGCATCGGCCTCTTGTTGTATTCTTCAAATGATTTTAACCGGAATTTCAGCATCCATTCTGGCTCGTTTTTCATCCTGGAAATTTCTTCAATCAGCTCTTTCGTCAGCCCCTTGCCTGACTTGAACACATAGTCTTCCTCGTCATGGAATCCGTACTTGCTGTAATCCTTGTCAAATACCTGCTCTGCTGCTGTCGGTGCCATTTTATTTCGCCTTTATCGTAAGTAAATTATCATCAAAGCAAACATTGCAGTTTGCCAGATCTTTTGACTGCGACCTGTGCAGATCGCACAAGATGTGCCTGACTGTTGTAAGGCTGCTTATCCTGTACATTTCTGCTATTACTCTCTGCTTGTTTTTCTTGTCAGAGAGTATCTTATCCGCTGATTTTCTTATTTCATCAGTTACATTATCGCTGAAAACAACTTCCTTGGCTCTTTTTGAGTGCTGGTATTGAGATATTGCTGCCTCTGTAAGGCCAAGAATATTTGCTGCTTCTTTCTGGCTCAGATTGTGGTCTTTTATTAGCGTCCTTGCCAGTTCCCTTCTTATCGCAGGCAGAATGTACCTTACTTCAATTTCCTGCGGCATTGTCTCAATCATAGACTTAACGATTGTTAAGAGGTATATAAAGTTTGCGGTGGAATCTACAGAATATAATTTACCGCAAAATAAGCCAAAGCTCCCAAAACAGCCCCTGCCGACACATCCTTCCAGTCATGCCTGTTTAGGTAAATTCTTGAGTACACGACTATCAAAGCCAAAGCAGCCAGAAATGCAGATGCCAAAAGATTGCTGAAATATTCAATGAAAAATCCTGCCAAGAATGCCGTTCTAGACGCATGCAGGCTCGGGAATGAGGAAGCATCCAGTTTTTCTATATAATTGTTATAGTTATATTTTATCGGCCTGTTTTTGAAATAAATAGAGCGTATGATGATTACTGCAAAATACATCAGTATAAATCCTGATAGCAAAACTTTGAATGATGAGTAATCCCCCAGTATAAGAAAAAAAACCATGAAAATGGCGTAAAACCAAAGGCTGCCAAATGAAGTCATATCTCTGAAAAAATCATTCTTTTGCCTTTGAAGGAATTCTGAGGGCATGACTGTAAGTTTATTAGGTTATATAAAAAGATTTGTTAGGGTTTATGCCCGGGGGAATACGGAGGCATTACCAGCGGCGAGCCATCTCTTCTTGTACCGCCCAGTTCAATATGGTCTTGAGAAACCCAAATTGCCGCTATTCTTGAATTATCCGGGCCGGGAACATCACATTTTATCAATATCTTGTCGGATAGGTAACCTACCATAAAATTTGCGGAAGCCACTATATCTTCTCTTTTAAAAGGCAGCCCATACTCAATAAGCACCCTTTCAATAAATTCGTTATATCCTCCGCTTTGAATCGGCGTTTTTCCTTCAATAAGGTCTATGGCTTTCCTATGAATTTCTATCCGAAAAAATTTTCCGTGCTGCGCTGGAGTGTGCTGCACCTGCACTCTGGATTCCAGCCCTGAAGAAGGCTGTGAAAGAAAAAGCAATGATGCAGCAAGAGGAGCAATTAATTTATTTGCATACTTCATTTTATAGTGGGATATATCGATGTTTTTAAATTTTACTTAAATTTTTAAGTGGCCATTGATTACCTGCAATTATGCGCTACATACGCCAGGAAATATTCAGGGAAATCGGAAAGAAAGGCCAGAAAAAACTAAGCAAAAGCTCTGTTGCAATAGTCGGATTGGGCGCTTTGGGCAGCGTTTCCGCTGAACTGCTGGCAAGAGCAGGGATTGGAAGATTAATCCTGATAGACAGGGATGTTGTTGAGCTGTCAAACCTGCAGAGGCAGGCGCTATTTGATGAAAAGGATATTGGAAAGCCTAAATCATTGGCTGCAAAGGAAAAGCTAAATAAAATTAATTCTGAAATTAAAATTGGATTTTATGTTGATGATTTGAACTCCGACAATATTAGCGAAATGATTTCAATAAAAGGAAAACACAATAACGTAAAGAACAATAAAAAATATATTAAAAATAATAAAAACACTGATTTAATCCTTGACTGCACTGATAATCTTGAAACAAGGTTTCTTATAAATGATTTCTCAATAAAAAATAGGATTCCATTCATTTACTCCTCAGCTGTCGGAAGCAAGGGCTATGTTTTCAACTTAATTCCGGATAAAAATAATCCGTGCCTGAGATGCTTCCTGAAATATGCAGCCCAACTGGATACTTGTGAAACGAGTGGTGTATTAAACTCCATAACTAACTTGATTTCCTCAATACAGGCTAATGAATCAATTAAAATTTTATTAAACAAAAACTACGAAAAAAACCTGTTGTTTTTTGACGTCTGGAAAAATGAGTTATCAAAAATAAAAGTCAATAAAAGCAAAAACTGCGGATGCTGCGCTAAAAAGAACTTTGAATACTTAAGCGGGAAAAAAATATCAAGGACAGTTAAAATGTGCGGCAATGATATTTTCCAGATAAAAATAAAATCAACAGATAAAAAACAATTCAATGAATTAAAAAAAAGATTAAGAAAAATTGGAAATGTTATAGATTTCGGTTACTGCATTAACTTTAACAAAAGAATTACCATTTTTGAGAATGGGAGAACTCTGATAAAGGCAAAAAGCGAGAAAGAGGCAAAGTCCTTGTACTCAAAGTTTGTCGGAAATTAACAGTTAGTGCATCCCCCTATAATCCCGTTTATTACATTCGCAGATTTTCTCAGCTGCTTTTTCTCCAGAGAATTCAAAGGCAGTGCGATATGCTCTTTTATTCCGCTCCTGTTTACAACAGCAGGCACGCTGAGGCATACATTGCTGATTCCATAGTAATTATTAAGATAAGACGACAAAGCTAATACTTCATTCTGGTCTGACAGCACAGCCCTAACAATCTTTGCAACTCCAAGCCCGATTGCATAGTAAGTCGCCCCTTTTCTTGCTATGACTTCGTAAGCTGCACTCCTTGTCTTTTGGTATAATCTGTCCATTGCCTTTTTGCTGTATTTCTTGAAATGTGTTAAGTTTACACCAGCTATATTGGCGCTGCTCCACACCGGAAATGAAGAGTCTCCGTGCTCCCCAAGGATATAGGCATGGACGCTGTTCGGGCTTACTCCAAAATGCTGGCTTAAGAGATACCTGAACCTTGCGGTGTCAAGTATTGTGCCTGAGCCGAAAACCCTGTTTTTGGGGAATTTTGAGTATTTCAAAGTTAAATAAGTCAGAACGTCCAGCGGATTTGAAACAACAAGAAATATGCAGTCTTTATTGTGCTTTGTGATGCCCGGAATCATCTGCCTGAAGATAGTGGCATTTTTGTTGACCAAATCCAGCCTTGTCTCGCCGGGCTTCTGGTGGGCTCCTGCGCATATCACAACAATTTCAGCATCCTTGCATAAGCTGTAATCATTTCCAAATGTTACCTTTACATTCGGCTTGAAAGGCAGCCCGTGCTGCAGGTCCATTGCCTCTCCCTCAGCTTTTTCCCTGTTCACGTCAATCAGTGCTATTTCAGAGGCAGCGCCGTCAATAAGGCATGCGTAAGCTGATGTGCTTCCCACAAAGCCAGCGCCTATTATGGCGATTTTTGAGGTTGATTTGGGCATAGAATACTAACTTAAAATGTCGGTATAAATAGTTTTCTGATTATTAAGATTAAGATATCAAAAGAATTAAAAAGTGGCTGTATTCCCCTTGCTTAATTTAATCGGGGTTAAATTATGAGAATAATATCAGACCAGCTTTCATTGCTGGATTTATCTGGAAATTTAGAAAGAAGAATCGAGCACGGTGTTTTGTTAGGCCAGAGAGTGTCGCGTGCCTCAAATGGAATGACGGTGATAACGGAAGACGTACCTCCAGAATACCAGCGTCAGCAACCAATAATCTCTTTATATGTTTTCAATGTGGGTTATCTCAATCATCCATTTGGTGTCCCGCATGGCATTGCGCATATGCTACTGGAAAGATCAACTGATACAAGAACAGGAGAGGATATTCTTCAAAGTGCAGAAGAAAGAGGGATTATTTTTAATGACCAACTGGAAAGAGGCTATGCAAAATATTTTGTCGATAATCCTACAAACCATCAATTGTTTGAACTGCTAAGTGAGCTTTTGGATCAAATATCAAATGCAAGAATAGACCCTAAAGAGGTAGAATTGGAAAAAGGCAATATGAGGGACGAGGCCAGAAGATGGGAGTCAGATTCGGAGGTTGTGTCAAGCTTGATGGCTAGAGGGATGCTATTTGGATTGTATCCTAATTATTTCAGGCTTTGGGAACAGGGAACAATAGACGACCTTGAAGCTTTTTCTGGACAGGATGTAAAAAATGCCAAATCTGCTTATTATCATTCTTCAAACATGACATTATTCGTCTCAGGCTCAGTTCATTACGATATATCTACAATAAACCGGGCAGATAGGTTCCATCATGATATTTTAGATATATCTGAGAGATTTTTTACTGAGTCGCATCATGCTAATGGATTCAGATTTAAACCATTTTATCCCAAGGCCTCTATAACAAAATCTGTGCCATTGCAACATTTTGATAGAGATATCCCAGATATTTTTCTCTCAAAAGCTTATAGTGTTCCAGAGCCAAATGAAAAGAATTATGCTGCTGCTGAAGTTTTGGCAAGGATATTGACTATAAGGACTTATATAAGATTGAGAATGCAAGAAGGATTTTCTTATAGCCCACAATTCAAACTTTTGGAAGCGCCTGAGTATGCTTTCGTGTTCCGTACGTCATTTGGACCCCAGCATGCAAGAGAATCAATTGATGAACTTCACAGTATAGAGAAAGACATTATTGCCCAAGGCGTGGATCAAAGGGAACTTGAAATCGCAAGAAGTGGTTTAATAAATACAGCAAGAAGACTATACAGAGATGGAACCTCACTTATAAGGCAACATAAAGATGAAAGATTGGGCAGGATTTTTTTTGACCGCAGGATTTCGCTATTTGAGGGGTTGGTTCTGGAAGATATAAATAAAGTTGCCAAAATGGTGTTGACAAGCCCGTCTGCAGAAGTAGCCTTGGGTCCAAGATATTAAAGCCCCTTCTGCTCCACCGGGATATGCATTAACTCAATTCCTATCCGCTTTGCAACGTCAAATATTCTTTCATCCCTGTAGAACTCGCCGTAATAAATTTTTTTAATGCCTGCATTTGCGAGCATCTTGAAGCAGGGCCAGCATGGCGATGCTGTTATGTAAACTTCTGCCTTGTCTATCATCACTCCGTTCTTGGCAGCCTGCAGGATTGCATTTGTCTCTGCATGTATAGTTGCAACGCAGTGGTTGTCTTCCATCATATGGCCAATGTCATCGCAATGGGGCATTCCCCTTATGCTTCCGTTATATCCTGTTGAGAGAATTGTCTTGTCCCTTACAATCAAAGCTCCTACATGCTTCCTGTCGCAGGTGCTTCTAGAGGCAACTTCTTTTGCTATGTTCATGAAATACTGCTCCCAGTTTGCTCTTTGAGTCATTTTAAATTCCCCACCCATTCATCAAATTCCTTATTTGCCTCGTCTATTGTTCCGTTGCTGCTGATATGCCTGTCAGCCATATCAAGGCATTTGTCAAGCTGCTGGCCTGATTCCTCGTTATTGTTTTCCCGGTCTTCGTGTTTCCTGAATTCCTCGAATGTCGTTGAATCGCCAATCCTGCCCCTCTTCAAAAGCCTTTGGAACCTTATCTTTTCATCGGTTACAACGCCAACCAATAAAAAACCTTCGTTCTTCCTGAGCTCCTGTATCTCGCCCGGGTTCCTTATGCTGTCTATTACAAAATCCTTATTGCCTTTAGCCCTTTCTTTCCTTATTCTTTCATTTATTCTTTCTGCAAGTATTCCGCTTCCGAATTTTTTTCTTAGTTCATTCCCGAGGCTTATCAAATTGTCTCTTGAATGCTCAAGATTTCTCTTTGTGGCTTCCTCCCTTAATGCATCAGACAGAGAAAAATAAACAAATCCCTTTGACTGCAGATGCTTTGCAATCTCCCCTTTCCCTGCTGCGTTTTTTCCTGTTAAGCCGATAA
Organism: Candidatus Woesearchaeota archaeon; assembly: GCA_016185845.1. GTDB lineage: Archaea > Nanobdellota > Nanobdellia > Woesearchaeales > GW2011-AR4. Next base: position 16,633 of record JACPMV010000013.1, read on the forward strand.
TCATTTTTTCTGCAGTTTCTCCAGTTCCTCAGTAAACCTGTCCAAATCTTCAAATTCCCTGTAGACGGAAGCGAACCTTATGTAAGCCACCTTGTCAAGGCTCTTGAGCTTTTTCATGACCAATTCCCCCACTATTTTGCTTTCAACCTCGACAGAATCCCTTTTCCTCAGGTCAGATTCAACCTCGTCAACAAGCTTTTCTATCTTTTCCAGAGGAATTGATCTCTTTTCGCATGCCTCGATGATGCCGTTCAGGACTTTCTGCCTCTGAAATCTCTCTCTTCTGCCGCCTTTCTTTGCAATAATTATATCGGCTTCTTCAACCCTTTCATAAGTGGTGAAGCGCTTATTGCACTTCATGCATTCCCTTCTCCTTCTTGTAGACTCAAGGTTTTCAGTGTCTCTTGTATCTATGACCTGAGTTTCCTCGTAATTGCAGTAAGGGCATTTCATAATGCAGATGATTTTTAAAGTTTATATAAATCTTTTTAACAAAAAAGCAAAAAATATAAACATGCAGCAAAAATAAGCAATATATGAACCTAACCCGCATACTTGAAATTCTTGGGCTAAAAAGGACTCCTGCAAGGATCGAAGCCGAGACAATCTCTCTCCAAAGGATAGAAGATAAGACTGAGGCGCGTGAATTGTTGTTTATAGAAGATATTTTTAGGCATTTTGAAAGCCTTAAGGCAATTGCGTTCTATAGTCATAGTTCTTGCATGAGAGATAACTGGATTGCGATAAATTCAGAGGATATACATAAATTTGAGCACTCGCTAAACCAGATTCAAAGCGCGCTTCTTGATCTTAAGGGATGCTCACAAACTATAATCGCCATAAAAGAAAGAGTGTTAAGCAATCTTCTAAAAATCAGGAGAGGTAAAAGAGAAATGAGGAATAATTATTTATCCCATTCTGAAGGGAAACTGATTAAATATGCCGAATCTATTGAAGAACATATTGAGTATGCAGTCCAGCAAGTCAAGCTTTTAGGGGAGCAGGACATGGATAAGCTGGTTAATGTAAAGATTCTAAGCTATCTTGAGCCAAAAAATCATGATATGGGACAATATGCAAGGGCAATAATCGGCGATATTGAAAACTCGCTTCTTTGGATACGCCATAATGTTTCTGAACTATTCAAGTTGGACAGGAGCCTGAGAGAACAAAAACAATGAATAAGTCCATTATACAATTCTAGCTAAACCGGGCACAAGTTTTTTAAAAACTCATTGAAATGTATAAATATGCAAAAAAAACTCAACATCGGCGGCCAGGCAGTCATAGAAGGCGTGCTGATACGGGGCCCGAAAAAGTATGTTGTTGCTGCCAGGAAAGGAAAGAAAATAGCCTATAAAAACGGAAAAATCCCTTCAAAGCAAAGCAAAATCTGGAAGCTTCCCGTGATAAGGGGCTTCGTAAACCTTGTTGAAATGCTGACTATAGGAACAAAAGCACTTATGTGGTCTGCTGACCAGCAGCTTGAAAAAGGTGAAAAGATAGGCAAAAAAGAAATGGCTTTCAGCTTTATTTTTGCCATACTTTTTGGGATCGGTATATTTATTGTTCTGCCTTATATTATCACTAACTTAATCGGGTTTTATGAGGAAACAAAGCCATTGCTGTTCAATTTGATAGACGGAATAATCAGAATAAGCTTTTTTCTTCTGTATATTGCTGCCATTTCATTAATGAAAGATGTAAAAATAATGTTCCAGTATCACGGAGCAGAGCATAAGGCAATACACTGCTATGAAAAAGGCAAGAAACTGAGCGTTGCAAACGTCAAAAAATTCACGACTTTGCACCCAAGGTGCGGGACGGCATTCATAATGATAGTCATGGTTGCGGCTATATTAACATTTTCTATTCTAACACCGATAATTTTAATGATTTTTCCCAAGCTTCTGAATATCCATGCCTTTCCAAGAAGGACGCTTTTGATTTTGCTTAGGTTTTCTTTGATCCCATTGATAGCCGGCCTTTCCTATGAATTCTTAAAATTTAGCGCGAAATATGAAAGCAAGCCGATTATGAAGATTTTCATATGGCCGGGACTGCTTATGCAGAAAATAACAACCCAGGAGCCGAACAGCAGTCAAATTGAAGTTGCCATATTCTCATTAAAAAAATTATTGCAGGTGGAGAAAAGCAAATGAAAGAGACCCTAATGCTGAGGTCCAAAGCAAAAACTCTTGAACCGATTGTGAGGATAGGAAAATCCGGATTGAGCAACAGCATAATCGGAGAGGTAAATAAAAACCTGGCAAAAAGGAAGCTGATTAAAATAAAACTGCTGAAATCCTCTTTGGAAGGCAAGGAAAAGGGCTTGATGGCAAGGGAGCTTTCAGAAAAAACCGATTCAGAGATTATAGAAATTGTCGGCAATACTGTTGTTCTGCACAAGAAATGATTATTGCAGTTCCTCTATCTTTTTCATGTATTCCTTGACTCTTAAAGTTATCGCCGGCAGCAGAAATTTCTCGATTTTCTCCTCAAACAGCTCGGCAAGATTGCCGTACTCTGTTATTCTATAAGCGTTGAGCCTCTTCTCCACAATCAGCAAGTCCTTCAGCCTTTTCAGCTGCCTCCTTATGTTTGAGGATGCAATTCCGACCATTGGCAATTTCAGGCTTTTTCTTTCCCCTATCACCAAATGGCATATTTCATCGCTTGTAAGCTGCTTCTGCTCTTTTTTTGCCCTTATGATGACGTGAAATACGTCAACAATGATATCCCTTGAATCGCCCGGCTGCAATAATCCAATTGAAAGGCAGAGCTTCCTTACAAGTTCCCTGGCGCTTAGATTAGCCGGCTTCTCGTATTTTCTTAAAGTGATTTCCGCTAAAGGAACCTCTTTCGATATGGTTTTCTGCTTTGGCATTAAAAAACCATTAAGCCCAGAGGTATTTATATTTTTGTTTTGCACCTCCTACTTCGCGGAAAATTCGCCCATATCATCATTAAAATCGCATACAACTATGCCGCTTATAATGTCTTCTTCTGGCAATTTAGGCACCTCCTTTTTCTTCCTCATTTTTTATATTGGGATGAATTTGAAGAGAATATATAAGAATAACGGAAGAAAATAGGTTTTTTTGAGCTAAAAAAGCAAGATTTATATAGTATAATGATTTAAATAAGCCAAAATGAAAGAGTTAATAGACGAAAAAGACTGGAAAATACTGGAAATATTGAAAGAAAACTCCAACTTATCAACTTACAAGATATCCAAAAAAACACTGATACCTGTGACAACAGTCAACAACCGCATCAAGAAGCTGAAGAAGACAGGAGTAATCAAAAAGTTTACAGTAGAGGTTGATAAAAACAAGCTGGGATTTAATCTTACAGCATATATACTAATCAGCTTATCCCTAAGGGAACTCAAGGAAGAAAAGATGAATGTAAGGGATCTTGTCAGGATAATCAAAAAGAATCCTGATATAGAGTCCGTGGATAATGTAACCGGCGATTTTGATATCATACTTAAAATTCATGCAAGGGACATAAATGATGTCAACGATTATGTGGTGAATACCCTCGCCGGACTCAAGGGAGTCGAGAAGACAAAAACTGCACTGATACTGACAAAGGATTAAATTTAAATATAAAGGGACAAAAATAGAATAATATGGCAAAATCAGATAAAAGCATAGCAGACCCGATACCAAAGGATCTGTTCGACATACTTGCCTGCCCGTTGTGCAGGGCTGATCTGGAATATTCTGAAAACAAGGACAGCCTGGTCTGCTCAGACTGCGGCACAAAGTATCCGATAGAGGATAATGTGCCGATTTTGCTGACCCCTAAAGACAGGAAGAGATTTGTCAAAAACCGCAATTTACAATAATTTATTAACGGTTTTTGAGCATGCTCGGAAATTTTTGCAATTTCAAATACATAATAAAAATTTCCGACATCTTAAGAAATAATCAATAAATTTAAATTAAGGGATTTTATCTTTTCTATTTATGCCGCGATGGGACAATCTGGCACTCCGCTAGCCTTGAGAGCTGGTTCCCGAAAGGGTTTCTCGGTTCAAATCCGAGTCGCGGCGTTTTTTAAATTAAAAAAATTGAAAGAAATCCTTATTTTCCCCTGACTCTTGGCTTTTTTTCAGACCTGGCTTTCTCCTTCTTTGCAAGGCACTTCTTGCACTTGCACATCTTGTTGTGGGTGTTTCTTGCAGGGTTGTACCATTTCTGGAACCTGCAGTGAGGGCACTTTGCATACTCGCTTTTCTGCCCGCATCTCGCGCAAGGCGTTGCTTCCCTTCTTCTTTTCATCATGATAGTGCCTAAAATTGCCTCTTCTTTTTAAATGTTGTTTATTTTTTGAAGTTATAAGCAAAATTTAAATAGTAGTTTAACATTGACCAATACAATGACAAAAGGATTTGATATAGTAATAAATGAAGAGCATGTAAATAAGAAAAATATGTTTGTAGCTCACTGCCTAAACTTGGGAATAACAAGCCAGGGAAGAACTGTAGAAGAGGCAATAAAAAATATAAAAGATGCCATTAAATTGTACTTAGAAGAAAATCCCGAGGAAATGCCAAAAAATGAGGATTTAATGCCGCCTATGGCTACAAGAATTTTTGTGTAAATTATGAAGCTCCCAATTCTTTCTGCAAGCAAAGTTATTAAAGCATTGAAATCTGTCGGCTTTCAAATAACAAGGCAGTCCGGCAGCCATATGATTCTTGTAAAATATGCCAATGGCAGGAAAATAACAGCAGTTGTCCCAAATCACGATGAAATTGCAAAAGGGACATTATTGAGCATAATAGCGCAAAGCGGGTTAAGCAGAGAAGAATTCTTAGAATTGTTATGACTCTTAAATAAAAACATTTTTATAAGATTATATTTTTAACAAAATAATGTCTTTACAGAATACTATCGGGGCTTCAATTCATTTAGTTGGTGTTGAATGTTATGGTGGAAATTATGTTGAAACTATAATTAAACCTGCCCAAGAAGATACGGGGGTTATTTTTCAAACCAAAAAGGGAGATATTAGGGCAAAACTAGATTATGCCTCACAATCTAGAAGCTCTATTTTATTAAATAATGGAAGAGTTCAAATACTTAATGTTGAGCATATATTAGCGACTTTATATGCCTATGAAATTGATAATGCTTTAATTGAAGTAAGAAGAATACCTTCCAGAAGTTTTAGATTTCTAAGCGAATTGGGATTGGCAACCGATGTTGAAGTAGTGCCAATTTTTGAAGATAGGGAAAAAACTTTGTGTGATAAATTAGATGAGGCAGGCGTAGAACAACAACATAAAGAAAGGGTAACATTAAAAATTGATAAGCCTGTTTATACAGAAAGATTATCATTTGAGCCGATCGATACAGGATTGATTCTCGTTGCAACTACCAATTATCCAATTCCAGGCGAACAGACCGTATCAATACAATTAACTCCACAATCATATAGGGATGAGCTATCAAGATCTAGGCCTTATGCAAAACATGCTCCTTTATGGCTGCCTAAAAAATTAGCGAGTGCAATAGCCGCAGTGATGTTTCCTTCTTTTGGAATCTGGCATGGCTTTGATAACTCAAAAGTATTTTTGCCTGTTAAAAATGAAGATGAATGGTACAAATCTCAGCGTTATGCTAGTGGAGATGAAATTACACGGCATACAATAGTGGATAGATTAGGCGCATTGGCCTTGTTGGAGGGAAGATTAGAAGGCGTAAGAGTTTTGGCAAAATACAGCGGCCATGCAAATGACCTAAGAGTTTTAAGAGAACAACGACCAAATCTCTTATTACACTAAACCCCGACCATCGCGTCTGTCAGCCCTTTCCTGTTCTTGATTTCTTGCACGACTTTCCCTACAAGCTCTGTAGGCAGCTTCTCAAAGCTTTGGTCGACAAGCGAGGAAACGCCCCTGCCTTCTGTTGCTGACCTTAATTCGGAGCCCCAGTTAAGCATGTTCATAACCGGCATTTTTCCTTTTACAAAAACCATCGTGCCTTCCTGGGTGACATCAAGCAGCTGGCCCCTCATGCTGTTCACTAATTTTGTAAGCTGGCCCATGTAATCAACCGGGCCTTCAATAAGCATGACCTGCATGGGCTCAAGCAGTATCGGGCCAGCAGTCAGCATCGCTCCCCTTATTCCCTCCCTGATTGCCGGATAGACCTGCGCAGGACCTCTGTGAATGGCATCCTCGTGCAGGGTCATATCAGTAAGATTTACCTTTATTTTGGTGCACGGCTCCCTTACTAACGGGCCTTTTCTCATGACTTCCTCGAACATGTCAAAAACCATTTCTAGCACTTCCCCCAAATGGACCTGCCCCCGAGTATTGTCCAAAAATATATTTCCATTATAAATATTCTTAACCTTGTCTGCCTCGTCCCTTTCCATGCCTGCCTGGACAAAGGCTTCCCTGATTTCAAGGTTTTTCTTCTTTATCCTGCCTTCAGGGACTTTGCCTTCTTTTATTGCCAAATAAACAGCATCAGGCAGCGGCTCAACGATAAAGTAAAATTTATTGTGCTTGTTGGGAGTCTTGCCTTCAATTTCCTGGGAAACTTTGGTTATGGACTCCCTGAAAACTACTATCGGAGAAGATGTCTTGACTTCAACTCCCTTTTCTGTTATTATCCTGTTTTCTATGATTTCCAGATGAAGCTCGCCCATGCCGGACATAAGATTTTCTCCGGTCTCTTCATTTATCTCGATAACTATCGAAGGATCTTCCCTTGCAACTTTCCTTAAAACCTCAACAAGCTTGGGCAGGTCGCTTGCCTTTTTCGGCTCAATAGCTTTTGTGATGACCGGCTCAAAAATGTGCTTAAGCTCCTCAAAGGCCTGCTCCGGCTCCAATGTAACTGTCTCGCCAGCATTGCCCAAAACACCTGAAATAGCGCATACATTTCCTGCAGGAATGCTATCGATAAGCTCAGGCTTTATTCCGTTGTAGATGTAAAGATTTTGAATCCGCTGCTTTTGATTGGCATTGTTAAGGAATACCTCAGTTCCGCTGCGCAAAGTTCCTGAAAATAACCTGCCTGCTGAAATGTCCTTCCCTGACCTTGGATCAACGACAATCCTTGTGATGACAAATGCAATTTTTCCTTCGGGGTTGCAGTTAACCAGGTTTTTTCCAAACTCGCTGTCCAAGTCGCCATGCCATATTTTTGGAATCCTGTACTGCTGGGCTGTGACCGGATCAGGATGGTGCTTGATTACCATGTCAAGAATAACTTCGTGCAGCGCCGCATTGTTCCAAACCCACTCTTTTCTTTCTTCTTCACTCATTTCATAAATCTTAAGAATGTCCTTGAAGCTTATGTTCTTTTTCTGCATGAAAGAGAATGACAGTGCCCAATTTTCCCTTGCAGAGCCGAATGCAACGCTTCCGTTCATTATGCTGACCTTCCAGTCCTGCCTGTACTGGGGCTCCGCTATGTCTTCTATCAATTTGTTGAAATTACCGATTAATTTCACGAACCTTTCCTGTATTTTTTCCGGAGTAAGATGCAGTTCCTTGACTAGCCTGTCAACCTTGTTGATAAAAAGAACCGGCTTGACTCTTTCCCTTAATGCTTGTTTGACAACTGTTTCAGTCTGGGGCATTATCCCTTCAACTGCGTCTATAAGGACTATTGTCCCGTCAATTGCCCTCATGGCCCTTGTGACATTGCCGCCAAAGTCAACGTGCCCCGGAGTATCTATAAGATTAATTAAATATTCGCCGCCATGATATCCATGAATCATTGAGACATTGGCTGCGTCGACTGTCAATAATCGTTCCTGCTCGTCCTTGTGCTGCCAGGTCACCATGCCTTCCTCCAGGTCGCCGGCATATTTTGTAGCCATCAGCCCTGCTGCTGCTATAAGATTGTCTGTCATCGCAGTTTTTCCGTGGTGAATATGCGCAGAGGTGCATATATTCCTGATGAATTTAGGATTCTTAGTAATCCTTGCAACCGCCTCAGCCATGCTCACTGCCATTTTAACACCTAGAAAACATGCTTCTCATGCACAGTCGTATAAGAATGAAGCTCGTCTTTGCCAAACCATAATTTAATTTCCCCGTCAGCTTCCTGTTTGCTTCCTGAAGCGTGAATTACATTTTTTCCGCCTGTGCCTTTTTTTGACGCATAAGCCATGCTGAGATGGGCAAAATCCCCCCTTATAGTGCCGGGAGCAGCCTCATGCGGCGATGTCGAGCCAACAAGCCTCCTGACATTCTCAACTGCATGCACGCCTTCAAGGACAAAAGCCACTACGGGACCTTCTGTGATGAACTCAACCAATTCCCTGAAGAACGGCTTTGACTTGTGCGCAGAGTAATGCTTTTCCGCAAATTTTTTGTCAACCCATACCATCTTCATGCCGACAAGCTTGAGCCCCGTATTCTCAAATCTTTTTATAATTTCGCCAACCAATGACCTTTCCACGCCGTCAGGCTTTATTATGACAAGGCTTCTCTCAATCATTCGATTGCCTCCTGCTTTTCCCTCTTGAATTTTTTGCTCCACTTTGTCTCCAGGAATTTCCTTCCAAGCTTGATGTGGTTTTTCTCGCATTTCATTGAGCAGAAATAAAGTATTTTCGCGTCTTTCTGCACGTAAATCTTTCCGGTGCCTTTCTCTATATTGTTACCGCAAAAAGTGCATTTGGCCATTTTAGTTATCTTCCGCCCCTACCAATCTTTCCAGCGGGACCTTTACCTTAAGTCCAACCCAAACCAAGTCAAAATGACTGACTCCATCATAATTATACTCGTTCATAATAGTTGCTGTTTGGCCGCTTTTTCGGACACCGATAAGCGCCTCTGGAATATGATTATCATCTAATATGTTATGTCCATCAACTAAGCTAGGATTCAGTGCCAATCTGACACTTTCATTTTTTTTGTTAATCCTTGTTATCAGGGCTACCCTATCCATTGGAACTGAGTATGGTCTATCTTGATAATAAACCATGAATCTTCCATTTGCCAAAAAAGGCTGGCTTAATTGAGCCTCAGCCAAAACATAAATTTGCATTTAATCACCCGAGATAGTTATCCGCTTCCTCTTCCGCCTTTTGTCAGCTGGCCGGCTTCGAATTCTGTCTCCCTGAGCATCAGGATATCTCCAATCTGGATTGGGCCCTTGACGTTTCTTCTTAATACTTTATTTTTATCCCTTCCGTCCATAACCCTGCACCTTATCTGTATTGCTTCCCCCCTTGATCCTGTCCTTCCTATTATCTCCTCGACTTTGGCAGGGGTTGCGAATGAAAAATTTACAGAGCCTTTTGCAGACTCTTCCTGCTGCTGCCTTGGGCCGCTTTTCCTTTTTACCTGTCCCCTGCTATCCTGCTGCTGCGGTTTGAGATCTTGGGCCATTTTACGCTTTCTTCATCATGTCAGCTATTTCCTTGATAAGCTGCTTTGCATCTCCTTCCTGGACTATTGCAACGCAGCCTGTCGGAACTTCAATGCCTGCTGCGGCTCCAAGTTCTTCCTTGCTTGGGACTTGTATGCACGGCACATTCTTCTCTTCTGCAAGAAGAGGTATGTGCATTGTTATTTCAGGCGGATTGACGTCTTTTGCGATTGCAACAAGCTTAACCTGGCCTTTTTCAATGGCTTTCGTGGCTTCGTTTGTGCCTTTTCTCAATTTGCCGGTAGCTTTGGCTACCTCTATTGCTTCATAAACCTTATCAACCAATTCCTTTGGCGCTTCATTAGTCATTTTAATTCTCCACCAATAATTTGAGTAAACAAATAGAATTTGCTTACCTCACTCAGCCAATAAAAATATTGGCATCATCAATCATAGGTAATATTTCGGAATATATCTTTATTTATATAGGTTGTGGTTTGATTATATCAAAATCCTCTTCATCAAACTCCATGAAAGACTTGTCTGCAAACACGACGTTTGAGCCTATTGAATCCCACATAAGCAATCCTGTCAATTTTCTTTCGCCGTAGATAAATACAATCTCAGGCGGCAGCAAATAAGAGGAATAAATGCTTTCTTTTATGTTTTCTTTTGTTATCATCTCTGGGTCTAATTTGCCCAGCTGAACCTGCTTCGCAATCAGCCTGCATGCATCCAAAATCTCCTCCCTGCCGTCATAGTTTATGCAGAAATTGGCGAAAAACCGGTCATAGTCCTTTGTCGCCTCTATTATTCCCTTCAACGCTTCAACAGCCTTTCCGGGAAGCTTGTACCATTTGCCAAAGACGGAAACTTTTAGCTTATGCTCCGGGATAATGCTGCTGTTCATCAATTCGCTGAAAAACTCGGCTATGAAATCTGAATATGACATGTAGTCATCGCTTAATTTGTCTGCATTGTCCGGCAGGATATAGACTGTGAAGATAGGCACGTCAAGCTTTACCTGCAGTTCGATAAGCCTTTTCAGGCTCTTGAAATACTTCTCGCAGCCGGAGCTGAAACTGGCATTATTCTTCCTACACCAGTCAGAAATATCGTCCAGGCTTATTGCAATATGCTTCGGCATTGCCATAAAAACAGTAATTTAAGCCCCCACCGGCTTCCTAAATGATATAACTTTATAAACATTTTTGTTTTTTAATCAAAAAATGGCATACGACTGGCTTGGAGCAAACATTGTGCCTTCGGCTATAACTTACAGCCTGGCCTTTGCTGCGCTGTTGATTGGCTCAATAACAGACTTAAAGACAAGGGAAGTGCCTGACTGGGTTAACTGGGGACTGGTTTTATCAGGAATTGGCCTGAATGCATTATTCACTTTTGTCTATAATCAGCTTATTGTTGAAGAAATAAGCTATGGCAATGCAATTAGTTTGAGATATCTGATATCTCCCGACTCATTTTTAATCAGCTCTATTGTTGGACTGCTAATAGCTTTTTGCATAGCCTATTTTATGTTTGATGCTGGCCAGTGGGGCGGAGGCGACAGCAAAATGATTATGGGGCTCGGAGCAATGATAGGGATTGACTTCAGCAAAAGCATGTTCCTTTTTGGATTCTTCATCAATGCCCTGCTTGCAGGCGCAGTCTATGGGTTATTATGGAGCATAATGCTTGCCGTGAAAAACAGGAAAAAGTTTTCCAGGGAGTTCAGGAAGGGGCTGCTGAAAGAGAGCGCTGTAAAAACAAAAAAAATCATGCTTATCGGATTGGTTTTAATGACAATTTTATTATTTTTTACTGAGCAGTATCCAATCAAGGTCATGATGTTATCCCTTGCATTCCTTGTGATGGTGTCTTTCTACCTCTGGATTTTTGTAAAGGCTATTGAGAAATCATCAATGTATAAATTAGTCGAGCCTGCCAGGCTGACAGAGGGCGATTGGATTGTCAATGATGTTTACGTCAGCAAGAAGTACATCTGCGGCCCGAAAGATTTGGGAATAGATAAAAGGCAGATACGGAAGCTTGTTGAATTTTATAAAAAAGGAAAAGTAAGAAGGATTCTTATAAAAGAAGGAATACCATTCGTGCCGAGCTTTTTGATTGCTTTTGTTATTACGTTCCTGTTCGGGAATGCTCTGATGTGGATATTGTGAAAAAGATGCAATTCAAAAAATAATTAAGGCAATCTTCTCAACTGTTTTGAAAAATACTCGTCTTCCTCGTCTGATAAAACCGCCTGCTTTGGCGCATAGGCCTTAGGTGTTTTTTTCTCTGTCTCGAAATGCCCTATGTTTTTTACCTGTTCCTTCACCTTTAATTCAACAGTCGACATTTCCTCCTCGCTCAGCTGCCTTGGCTGCCATTGAAGGTTTATGCCATCATTTTCCTTTCTGGGTATCACATTTATAATAAAATGAGCGACTGTCTGGCCTGCAGGCAGCCCGTTGGCTACAAATATATTTGTTCCCTGAGCTCCAAGCGATTCAAAAATTGCTGTTGATACCCTGTTTGCGATGTTAAACAGATTTCCTATTTCTATGTCAGGAACCTGCTCAAGAATAGGGTAATGGTTTTTTGGCAGCACAAAGCAGTGCCCGGGGTTTGCGCCGTTGACATCCAGCACGGCAAGGGCAAAATCATCCTCGTAGACTTTTTTTGAGGGTATGCTTCCTGAAGCAATCTGGCAGACTATGCAGCCTCCTTTTGCTGCCATTTTATTTCACGCCCAGCAGCCTGGATATGTCATCCAGGTCTATGCCTGATTTTGCCTGCTCTTTTGCTTCTGACTTTTTCTTAATTGAATCATCCGGCTTTTTTTCCGGCTGTTTTGCCGGCATTGGCATTTTTATTTCTGTTTCCTGCGGCTTTTCTGCTCCGCCTGCCAGCGAAGCTGTGATTTTATTGCCAATCTGCTCTATCTCGCCCTGTTCTATTGTCTTTTGAGGCAATACAAAATTCACGCCGTCATTCTCCTTTCTCGGGATTATGTGGACCATGAAATGCTGCGCCCTCTGGCCTGCCGCAATGCCGTTTGCCACTATTATATTGGTGCCCTGCGCATCTATTGACCTGAGCATGGAATTAGACAATGACTTTGCAAGCATGAATATATGCGAGATTTCGTCTTCGGGAATCTGGGGCATTATCGAGTAGTGCTCTCTTGTAAGAAGAAGGATATGCCCGGGATTTGCGGGGTTTATGTCGAGTATTGCGACAGCATGCTCGTCTTCGTATATCTTCTTCGCCTGTATCTTTCCGGATATGATCTGGCAGAATATGCACTGCTTTTTCTGGAATTCCCTAAGCTCTTCAGGAGACATATTTTTTATCTTTTCCTGCAGCGCCTTCAGCTGCTCCGGGCTCATGCTCTGCTCTGCCATATTCAATCCGATATTAATTTCATATTTAAATGTTGTTCATTAATTTTAATAATTTTTATATATTATATCTTTCGCCTTATCAATCATCTCCATGCAATCCGCCTTTATCCTGTTGATTTTTGTATCGTCCTCAAAGGAAATTTTTGTGCCGTAAGTGTATTCTTCCCTCATCTCAATGACCTTGCTTTCAGGAATCTCCTCAATGTCAGCCTGCTTTAGCATATCCATGTGCATTTGACATGATTATGCGCTTGAGACATTCTTCATTACCCCAATATATTTATCCTGGCCGTAAAGTATTACTACGCCCCTTATTATGTCCATGATTACCCCCTGCCTTTTTTTGATATTATTAGTCAAGTCTTCTTCTGTCATTTCTATCGAATGTATTTCTTTAGGCAATAATTCCTGCTTTTCATTCATGATTTTCTTTACTTCCTTATAATCTTTCTTGCCTATTACAAGCAATATGTCAATATCCCTTGCTGCTTCATAGTTTTTAGCTGCAGAGCCGA
>JACPMV010000025.1 GCA_016185845.1 Candidatus Woesearchaeota archaeon
ATAGACTTCCTGAGAATGAAAAAGCTCAGCTGCGATGCGGCAGTCTCTGCAATGATTGGCGCAGGGCTCAAAGTTGACAAGGAAAAGGCAATGAAGGAGCTGTTTGAGCTTTACGGCCAGTACGGCATGGAGGACAAGCTGGTTTTCCAGAGGCTGCTGGAGAAATTAACAGGCGAAATAAATTACGAGATTCTTGCAAGCGGCATAGTGGCTTACAGAAGGGTAAGGTCCAGCTTTCTTGAGCCGTATCCGAATGTAGGCAAAGTCTTATATGAGCTAAAAAGAAAAGGCGCAAGGCTGGCCATAATATCAGATGCCCCCAGATTAAAGGCATGGATAAGGCTTGTCTCGATGAAAATAAACCATTATTTTGACCTTGTTGTTACTTTTGATGATACAAAAGAATTCAAGCCAAGCAACAAGCCGTTCATGGTTGTTTTTGACAAGCTGGGACTGAAGCCGGAAGAGTGCCTGATGGTAGGAGACTGGCCTGAAAGGGACATAAAAGGCGCAAAGCAGATGGGGATGCTTACCTGCTTTGCCAAATACGGCAATCCTGAGGCTTCTGCTCCGGACGCAGATTATGAGATAAATGACATTAAGGAATTGCTGGAAATTGTGGAATGAGTTTCTATTTTAGAGTGGTGTCATTGCAAACATTTAAATATAAAACCGAGATACTCTAGCGAAAATATTTGAGGAATATTAAAATGAATGTTGATTTTGGATTCAGGGAAGTAACTTTTGGTGGTGTGCCTGAAACTATTGTTACAACAGAAGCGTGGACAGACGGAAGAATTCGTGAAGTTCTTGGTCGTGAAAAGGGGATTGTAACTCTTGGTTTTGGATCTCAAGCGCCAGGGCAAACTACGCAGCTAAGACGGCTTGGATTAGAAAACTTGATTGTTTGCCAAAGAGAAAGTCATTCTGAGCCGGGTGAGGATGAAACCAGATGGGAGAAGGCGATAAGGTATGGATGGAAACCAAACGTAAATTTATTCTCATCTCCTGAAGAAGCTATGCCAAGGGGCACAATGCATTTGTATCTGGTATCAGATGGGGGCCAGGTAAAAATGTGGCCTAACGTAAGAAAATACCTTAAGCCCGGCGATGCTTTAGATTTTGCACATGGATTTGGCTACGTATTTAATGATATAACTGGGATTGTTCCTCCAAAGAATATAGATCTTTTTTTGAATGCCCCAAAAGGAACTGGAAGCACAGTTGAAAAAGGAGCTGTCAATAAAAGCTATGACATCGGGCAAAATTTCACCGGAAGGGCTCTCGAGCGATGTTTGGCTTTAGGTATGGGAATTGGCAAAGGGATTATGTTCAAAACTACTTTTCCGAATGAAGTCTATAGCGACCTTTTCGGGGAGAGATTTTTCCTATTGGGCGGAAAATGGGCAATAGCTCAAGTTTCGTATGAAAGAAAAAGACGCCTTGGATTTAATCCGCATGAATCATTCATTGATACTTCAGAACAGATTACGCAAGTAATTTTGCCATTTATTAGAGAAAGAGGTTTTGAGGGACTTTACTTAAGAGCCCAATCAGAAGGGCAATTAGGAACTGTACTTCAATATGAAAATGCAGTCAGACAGGCCGCAGTTCCTTTTTTGAAAGAGTTGTATCAATCTGTGAAGGACGGAACTGAAGCAAGAAAAGCAGTGGAATATAACACGCAACCGGATTATGAAACAAAGTTGAAAGCCAGGCTCAGGGCTATAGACTCCACCGAAATGTGGGAAGCTGGAAAAACTGTTAGAACATATGCTCCTGATAGAACTTATCAGGGAAAAATTACGAATTGGCAAGTTGTTGGAATGCTCTTAGGTGCCATGAAAGCTCAATACCAGTTTTTGATTGACCACGGCCACTCTGCTAGTGAAGCTATAAATGAAACGCCCGAGGAATCGGTCACGAGCTTGAATCCACTCTACGCAGAAAATGGGATAGCTCATCTGCTGGGACATTGCAGCACAACTGCACAAGTTGGTGCCGAGGAGTGGGGACCCAGATTAATGGAAGTCCTCAGACCCGTATTAAGCAAACTTAGGGAAAGCTATGGCAATGAGATTAATACAAATTTAATACTTGCTCAAACTACAAAACCAAAAATGGAAGATGTTTATCGTGACAACATGAGATTCAGGCCAACAACTAGAGCCGCATAAAAATATTTTTCTTTTATCTTTATGGGAAACATAGCAGATATTACTGAAGAGCTTGCAATTGATTTGCACACAGCTATAGTTAGACACAAAGTAGATTTTGCAGAAGGTGTCATTCCTGAAAATCCTGCTTCAAGATATTCAAGAGTAAATGATTTGTTATACGGGACTCCTTTGCTAAGCCATAACAAGAAGGGAATAATCAATTTCTGCAATTATGAAGCAGCTAAAATCTTTGGCAGAACAGTTGAGCAAATGTTAGATACCCCCTCTGTGGAATTAGCTCCGGATGTTGACAATATCAGAGAGGAAAGGGCAAGAGCGCTTGATGAATCATTAAGACAAACAAAACCTTTGGATTTGACAAATGAAAGAAGATGGCAATGGCAAGCAGACGGGTCTAAGAGGCAAATATTGATTGATGCGTGCCTTTTTCCTTACGAGCATCAAGATTTTAAGTCACATGCTGCTTCTATAAGATTTAAAGGTGATTATCAACCCTAATGCCAAAAACCAAAGGTTTCTGAGCACCCCAAAAACTACTTTGTAGTTTTTGATGAGTAGCAAATCACTCGTAAAAATCCAAACTTTTATATATTACCTATTACATGGAAAGCCCATAGGCTTAAAAATCCTATAATTCATTAAACTAATGAGGTGAATTTAATGGCAAGAGGAAGATGCATGAAGTGCAGAAAGGGCGGAACATGCGGCACAAAAGTCTTCAGGATTCTTGGAAAGGCTAAATAAGCCTTTTATTTTAATTTTTATATAAATTCTTTAAAGATTATATAGGCAACTTATAAATATATAATCAGCTATCCTGTCTTGGGGGTGCGTAGCTGTGCCCATCTACATACAGATTGACAAAACAGCATTAGCTGATTAATGCCAAGAGCACTGTATAAGGGAGCGCAAGTCAACTTATAGCATCTATTGGCTAAACGTCAGAAATGCAGTTGTTTAAATCTCTGCTTGCGTAAGAGGCTTATAAACGAAAAGTCAACTGGATGACAGCCAAAAGCTGGCTGGGCAACAGCGAAGTTTTCCAATTTTGCTCATAATGAACTGACGTATCTTCTCTCCTTCTTCAATAGAAACACCTGGTATGTTCCCTTCAGCTCCACCCCTGCCTACACCCCATATACCCCTATACGCTGGAGCTGAGTACCCAGCTGTATGAATAGCAACCGTAGAAAAACCAAAAATTCTGGCTATAATACCTCTATGAATCTCAACATTCTGAATTCTTTGATAAGGAATGCTAGTATATTTCTTCCAAATAATACCACTCTCGATCTTTAATTCCGCACTGGTAAATTCATACTTCCAAAATTGATAAGCTAATCTTGAGTACACTTCTCCAAGAATAACTGCCAGAATTAAAATAACGAGAAAGAATAGAACGGTATTACTTAAAAATTTTAGCTCTGCACCACCCTCAAGCAAATAAGTAAGTCCAGTAAAGCCCACTATAAATAGTATCACAACAAAGATTCCATATGTGCTAAATCGAAATACCCATCTTGCCCCGGGATGTAAACCCTTCATTATCTCGTCCACTATGATAACTTATTTAAATTTCTTTCGATTCCAAATGTTTCAGAGTTAAGCTTTATTTATTTCCATTTCTCATCTTCGGCAGTACGACATAAACAAAAACAGCAGCCGCGATTATAATAATCCAGAAAGATAATTCATTAATCTTTTTTGTTGCCAGCAAAATCATGTTCAAAATCAAAATAAAAACAGCAGCTACTGTAATAATTTTTATAAATTTTTTATCCATGCGAAGTTATTTCCTGAGAATTCTCTTCTTCATCCGCATGAACACCAATCCCTGCTTGTACTCTATCTGCTTGTGTGTGTATGAATTCCCCTCTACTGTGATGTAATCTACCTTCTCATCTTTATAAGAAAATTCCAAAATAATACACCCCCCACGTATGAATTTAATGCTCAAAATTGGTATAAAAAGCTTTTGTTTTGCCGTATACAGATGCGTATACTGGGGTAATAATTTCAGTAATTTAAAAAGGAAAAAGAGAAAAAATTATCTTTTTGCCTTTGCGTCCCTCTCTCTTATAAATCTTTGAGGGGGCCTTCTGTAACTGCGCCAGAAATCGCTTATTCTCTGCTCGTCCTGCCTTCTGGTCTGCACAATCTCTTCGGGAAGATCTGGCATAGCTACCGTCATGTTGGTTGGCTTCTCCTTCCTGAACTTAGTATACCTTTCCCTTTTTGGATTTACTCTTTTTGCCTTGTTTTTGTTTTTTTTCTTTCCCATGGGATTTTGTGTAGCGGAACTTATATTTAAAATTAATGCGGAGGACAGGATTCGAACCTGCGTAGGCACTAAGCCAATAGGTGTCTTCAAGTCATTGCTTAAGTGTTAAGCTCTTAACACCAGTGAATGCCTCGCCTAAGCTTGGACGGAAATTTCCTCTATCCCGTTTGGCCGCTCCGGCACCTCCGCATAAAAGAAATGAATTCAAACCTGCTTTAAAAACATTACTAAAAAATCCAATAAAATATTTTTATTTAATAACCTATTATCTCTTAGCCAGCTTCTTCTGCCACTTGTAGCCCCTTAGCCTTGCGCTTTTCCCAAAGCCGCATGAAGCGCACTTGTGCTTGTTCAGCGAGAATGTCCTTTCGCCGCATCTTCGGCAGTAAATCATGTTTTTTTTGCCGGACTTTTCCCCCATTGATGGCGTTCCTTTCATTTAAACCACTCAGAAATCTATTCTGTAGAGATGATAGTTATTGTGTCGCCCCTTATGAAAACTGTATTCAGCTTCCTTACCATCTCGCCGTTCATCCTTTCCTCTACATCGTCAAGGACTATGTTGATGTGGATGTCAAATGATATCAGCTTTCCGATAAACTGCTTGTTGTTCTTCAGCTCTACAATTATTCTCTTGTCTCTCGACTTGTTCAAAGCGTCCAAAGGCCTTAATTGTTCCATGATTAAGATTCACCTCAAAAATTATAGTCTGAAGAAATTATGGTTGTTTATAAATGTTTCTTACTTAATGCGCCATTGCATGGGCAGGGCTTGGCATTCCATAGCCATATGACTTTGCGCGTTCCTTTGCCTTGTCAAGCATATTGATTGCAAATCCCACCGGAGCTGCGCCCGCCGCGAATGTCGGCAGTGCAAGCCTATCAATGTAATATGGCACAATTCCCTGTGCACTAATCTTAGGCACGTAAAAGTTTTCAAATGCAATGCTGGATATTCCGTTTGCCGACATAGTATAAAACGGCGAAAAGAATAAACCTGCCTTCCAAAATAAATCGCCGAACTGGCTTCCGATTGTTTTTGTTATTCCTCTGGGGTTTAAGTAATTGTCCACAAGATGCTCAGCGCCCAGATAAGAGCCTACAAAAGCCCCATTATACAAAGTTGATGCATACAAACCTTTAACCCACCATGCGTCGCTTACATATTTTGCAACCAAAGGCACAGTTGCATGCTCAAGCCAGACCATATGAGGTATTATGGCATTCACTGCAGAATAGGTTGTAAGCGCCTTATCTAAATTATCAAACAATGGCTTGCCTTTAATTGCTCTTGCTA
Organism: Candidatus Woesearchaeota archaeon; assembly: GCA_016185845.1. Taxonomy (GTDB): domain Archaea; phylum Nanobdellota; class Nanobdellia; order Woesearchaeales; family GW2011-AR4. Next base: position 5,758 of record JACPMV010000025.1, read on the forward strand.
TTCCGCCGCCTATCGCAAAAGAGCCGCCTACCCAAATTCCCAAAGTTGCTGAAGCACCAAGCATCGGAAGGGTATATGCGCTTAATGCAGTTGTAGCAGCGGCCATTCCAAGCTTCCAGGCAAGCCTTCCGGCTTTCTTCATGAAGCCCTTGCTTTCCCTGTCCTGCACTTTGTCTTCCAGGCTCATTGGACCTCACCGACTAAATTGTAGCCGTATTCCCTGCCTAATGCCTCAAGAACCAGCCTGGCTTCCTTGTAGTCAAATCTCCTCTTGCATCTTGGGCATGATTTTGGATTTTTGACTTTAGCAGTCCACCTATAAGTGCAGAATTTACATTCCTTATTAGTGACACCCCTCATAAGTAGTAATAATATAATTTGCCCTTTATAAATCTTTCGATTTTGTAGCTATTAGAAAGTGATGAAAAAGATAGATTTAAAAGGAGCAAATCTAATAACTGCAATATGCAATCTTTTGAAGGATTATTAAAGCAAGAGAACCTTGGTTATTGTGTTAGCGGGCATTCTGTAGATACTGGTATGGATTTTGAAGAGGTACTGCAATTTTACAGAAGAAGAGGTTTACGTGAAGAGCCAAATGTAAGATTCATGAGGCAGAGAGATGGCTCTAAATTTTTTGTAGATGATTTGGTTGATGTGCATGTGTTTGCTCCTCCATTCGCTGAGAATGTCCAAAATGCACAATTATCGGGGATAGATGTAAAATCTCATGTCGAGATTCACCCGGGAAAAGAATATTTTACAAAAATGGGTTTAAATGCTGCGATGAATGAATTAAGGCTCCTTATGCAGCATCATGTCGATAATAAAATCCCTGCAGCTGCATATACTCCCTATCAAAGAGAATTCCAATGCATTCACAAGCCGTAATCAATGTTTTTTGAATTGTTTTTTGAATTTATCGATTTTATACTCGTACCACTCGACATTTTTGTTTTCTATCGCCGACTTTAAAGTTTTCTCCACATCATTCAATTTGCCCTGCCCCGTCTTCACCTCAACAAAAACAACTTCCTCGATTTTCTTGTCATCCATTCCCCTGAACACTATGAAATCAACGGGCTTTCCGATGAACCTTGCTTCTGTCGGCTTGTAAGGGAAATCTGGCATGTAAGGCGCAATCTGCTCGGAGAATTGGCCTGATAAAACTGCCCGGGACTGCTTTATAGCGGTTTCCCTTATCTCCGGAATTTTGTCTTCGTGCTGTTTTTTTGAAACATATTTTCCGAACATATAGCCGATAAACAGGATTATAAGAAATAATACTGCCATTCCAAAAAGCTCAAAAAACGCCATAAAAATGGAGAGTAGAGCATAAATTAAAAATGTATCTATGCTAATATTCATGGAAAAGTAAAATTTATATGCATCCGTGAAATTATTGCTGGGATGGCTGTCTTAACGAATCAAAAACGAATTAATCCATCTCCATATTTTTTAATATCAGCCGAGAAAAAGCCAGAAGTTGAAGAACTTTTTTCTGAAATAAAAGAGGAATCCGGTCTTTTTGAAGAATTCCTTGCAATTCACCAAAGAAAGATCGGCATAGCCAAAAAAATTATTCAAGACTGGAAAAATGGAAATTTGGACGCAATTAACCGGTCTGTTGAGGAGATTTACTCCATAAATAGAAGGCTATGGTACCTGATTAATAAGATTATTTCCATAAGTAAAAAAGAGCAATCTTTGTTTTATTTCATTATAAAGGAGAGGATGAACAGCCTTGACAGGAAAGATGGTGCATACACACGGCAAAGTGATATTTTGAGAAAAAATAAATATAAAAGTTATTATAAGAAATTAGAGCCTTTTTTCAAGCAGCTTTTTGGATTTTTAAAAAGCCTTTCGAAAGTGATACTGGAACAGATTAAAGTTATCAAGAAAGAATACAGGCGCAACCAATTAATAGTGAAAGATCTAATTGAAAAAAAGTTTTTTTACCAGCTTTTGATGGATGAAATTTCTTTGGACAGGAAGATAAAGCAAAATACGGTTTTTATCATAAGAATCATAAACGATATGTTAGGCTACGAGCAAAAAACATGGCAGGCAGTAAGGACAGTGAAAGGAAAAGAAGGCAATAAGGATGTTATTTCCAAAGGCCTTGTCTTTTATGAAATAAAGGACATTGACTCAATTAATTTTGACAGGTTCTATGAATTGTATGAGCAGTCATTTCCAAGAATTGAAGCCGAGTCTAAAACAATCCTCAAGAGTTTCTTTAAATACTCTGAAGTTAAAGCCAGCATCAGGTGGGGAGTCTATAGGACCCACCTGATTGTTGGCGTCTTTGGCGGAGAGATTGTTGCATTTACTTATTTTAATACTGTATTCGCCAAAGAAAGAAATATTTTTTATGCGCATGGATGGTATACTGCAATTGATAAAAAAATTAGGGGCAGGGGCATTCTAAACAAGCTTCTCGATATGAGGGCAGTCGCTATGCGAAGGGATGCGAACGAATTTGGATTTGATAATATTGATGCATTGTTTATAGATGTTAATGACCCAAGAAAAATGAATAAAATGGAATTAGAAGAGTGCAGGAAAAAATACAAAGAAGACCCGAAAAAAAATTTCCTTGTTTGGAGAGCTTTAGGATTCTTCCCTGTAAAATTTGAGCATATTGCGCCTTCCACAGGTGGCGACAAAAAACCGGTGCACTATCAGATATTTATGATCAAACCATTAAAAAGTGAATGGCTTGCAAAAGGAGGCATTCCTTTAGAGGATATGAAATCAATAATCTATTATGAAGTCAAATGGCTGTATGACCAGCCACTGACCGGCAATAAGGTGTACTCGCAGCTGCTTAAGAATGTTGAAAATGCCCAAGTCAATGGGCTTGTAAAATTTGGCTGGCAGTGAATAATGCCAAGCAGGAATATTTGCAAAACTAAATAGAATTAAAGGATGTCATCGGCATGTACATACCAAAACACCTGAGATTTACAAGGCTAAAGGGCAAGGGAAGGGCGCTTTTTGCAAACAAAAATTTAAGAAAAGGCTCGCTAGTGGTAAAATTCGGATTTGATTCGGTAAAGTCGTGCAGGGATGCTTCGCCGGAATCTGTTCAAATAGGTGAAAATAAATTTCTTGATTCAACGCATTATTACGCGAGCGATTACATAAATCACAGCTGCAATCCTTCGACAAAAATTGATTTTGCTGAGATGTGTTTCGTCGCTGTAAGAGACATTAAAAAAGGGCAGGAAATAACATACAATTATCTCACAACAGAGTATGACATGGCAAAAGATAACTTGGATTTTGAATGCATGTGTAACTCAAAAAGTTGTGTTGGCAGAATTAACGGGTTTAGATATCTTTCAAAAAGCCAAAGGCTGAAGATAAAAAATCAATTGTCGCCTTTCTTGATGAAAAAGCTTTAAATCAATTTTTCTTATTCTTTTCCATCCTTTCCATAACTGCCTTGAGGATTACAGGCCATGCAATGGTGGCATCAGAAAGAACTTCGGCAAATCTTCCACCTTCGTTTTCAGGGACAAACTTGCCCCACGAAACGCCTTCGGAATAGCTGCAGCCGGACAAGCCTCCCCAGTATACGGGCTCGGGGCAGATCCTGACAGCATAATTAAACCTCTTAAAGTACGGGTCGCCTTCCTTGGCAAAATAGCTTTCTTTCTTGCCTTTTTCCAGAATCCTCCACCTTATCAGGTCAAGGTAAGGGCCTACCTGCTGCGCCCAGTTTCTCGGGACTCCGCCGCCAATTGTAAATATGCCCAATTTTTTCTGCTTCTGCACTATTTCAGTATAATGCTCCAAATCCAGGAATGGGTTGAAATTAAGCTGCTTGCTTCCATTTAGGGTTCTTTGCCTGTTGTAAAGCGCAAGGTCAAGGCCAAGCTCGGAATCAGTGAAAGCAGGGATAAACACCGGAACATTTTTTTCATATGCGGACTTTAAAATGCCTCGCCCTTTTACGTTCTTATGCAGGTACTCGCCAAGCATCCTCGTTATCTTGTAGCTGCACAGCACTTCGTCCGGATCTGATTTGTCAAGTATTGCGTCAACTATCTCGCTTACATCGTCAAGATTTTTCTCAACTTCCAAAGTGTCAAAAACCCGGTCATATCCTTCAAAATACAAGTCCACATCGGAAGTTTTAAAATCATATTTCAGATGGCGCATCCCGACAGATTCAACAAAGCCGTGCGTCATCAGGGCGCCCGTCGTGACAATAAGGTCAAGCATGCCTTTGTCAATCATATCGCATATCATCAGGCCCATCTTCGCAACGGTCATTGCGCCGGAAAAAGTCCCTATGACAAAGCAGTCTGGATCCGCGACCATGTCGTGCATGACATCGACAGCCTCCCCGACGCTTCTTCCGCCGAATGCCGTTTTTGACATTCCTCTTGCAATGTCGTCAAAATTTTTTATCTTGACCAAGTCCAGTGCCTCAAGCGGCTCAAACTTATGCGAAGAGCGCGCAGCAAGCTTTGCCTTGTCTCTTAAGTGCATTTGTGCTTTCATATCGTCTTTTTTTGCAGAATGATTCGGTTTTTGCTCCATCTAAAATGCAAATTTTTGTTTATATTTATAAAGTTTTTTAAAAATTATAATTTTCTTAAATTTTCTAAAATATAATTCGGAACTATGCCTGATTTAATATACTTTTTCTTGAGTGCAGCAGGAAGATACCTAAAGTCTTTTATTATTCTTCTGCAGTTTTTGCTTCCGCAATTGCAATGCATTTTCCAAAGATGGCCTTTCATCGATGTTGAATAATCAGCCCATGTCGAGTAATCAAATGCTAACTCTTCAGATTTTTTTATAGTTCTAAGTGCAACTAACAATAGCTTCTCTTTTGTTTTCTTGATGCCGCAATTTGGGCTGCATGAGTGATTGACAAAATCATCTAGCTTTCCAGAAGGGCCCAGATAAGCCCTTTTTCCTATTTGTATGCAGTATTCATCTTCATAGGTGTCAATTTCTATATCATTGTCGTCCAAAATTTTCCCTTCGAACTGCAATATGCTATCGCCGCGTTTAAAATTTTTATTGGCAAAAACTCCTTTGCCATTTTTAGAATTGCCTAAACATAAATCAAGCATGTCAACAGGAGTTTATAGCAGGTATATAAGTTTAATCGTAAAATAGGTGTAAATCTGCAGCTAAGCAAAGAAAATCAGAAACCTATTTAAACCGCCAAAATTTTCCGCTTGCTATGGCATTATCGCAATCAAGGCCGAGAAGGAAGCAGACCGGCGCAAGGTACAAGGATTACAGGAAGAAAAAGCAGTACGAGCTTGGCAGGGAGCCTTCTTTCACCAAGCTTGGCAAGAAAAGAACCCATATGCTTAGAGTCATGGGTGCAAACCGTAAACTAAGGCTTCTTGGCACGGACACTGCAAACCTGTTTGATCCGAAATCAAAATCATTCAGGCAGGCTAAAATAAAAACAATAACCGACAACCCTGCAAACAGGCATTTCATCAGGCGAAACATAATGACAAAAGGCTCTGTGATTGACACTGAGCTTGGAAAGGCAAGGATAACCTCAAGGCCGGGGCAGGACGGGGTTGTTAACGCTGTGCTGATTTAATAGTAATTTTGGTTAATTTCTGAAAAAAGGGTGTATCATGCTCATGGATATGGCAAACCCTATAATCCGCTATGATCGGCTTTATTCTAGAAATGAGGCTATTATATTATTTCACGGCTCGCCAGAGGGAGCAGCATCATTAGACACAATTCTACGTAGACTAAGTGGTTCAAAAGAAGGTTTAGAATTCCTAAGGGAAGGAATAGGTATGCCTAATGTAAGTTGTGAAGAAATAGGTTCATCAACATTTACGAATGGGGTGCCAATCCCGCAGCAAACAATAAAAATGTATGCTGTAGATTTAGCAAGAGTCCCAACCGACGAATCATATTGGCGTGCATATCGTAAGTTTACTTACAGATTAGTAGAGCTTGTTAATGCACGAATGGGAAATCCTGATGTGTATAATGGTCTGCCTGTGTTGATAGAGCAAAATTCAGCAGAAATGGCCGCGCTAGTGAGAAAACTGAGGGAAAGATTAAAACAAATGTTTCAGGGTAATCATTATTTAAGACAGCAAGAGGTTGAAATTTACTTAAATGGATTGATTAATTTAGTTGCGGGAGTAGAACCGCCAAAATTTGTGTTGGAAGTCACAAAAGAATAAAACTAGAATAATCAAATAATATTTAAACTAAATATAAGTATTCCTTGTCATATGCTAAACTCAATATACAACAATCTTTATTCACATTTCTCCCCTCAGCGCTGGTGGCCAGTCACAGAAGAAGGAAGTTCAGCAGAATCGGGTATAAGGAAATAACCTACGACGAATTCCAAAAATTATTCATGTCCGGCCTTCCAAATAGCGAAAGGTTATTTAATGAGTGCCATTCATTGATAGTTGAGCTTGGCAAGAGTATATGTAAAAAGAAGCCCTTGTGCAAGATATGCCCGGTCAATAAATACTGCAGTTATTATAAAAAAGAGGCAAAAGAGTAGAATGGCGCTATCAATAATTGTAACAGCGATACTTGTTTATTTTTTGGTTATGTTCATAGTCCATGAGCTGTTCAAGAAATTCTTCCACATGGTAATTTTCCTGGGGCTTATTCTTCTCGCGGCTGCTTTGGGATACATCAGCCTGAAGGGATTTTTAATTTAAAAAAGTATTTAAAGGCGGATTTTTAGGATATTCTTATGGCATTTCATGAGGCTATTCTCGGTTCTTTGGACTTGAAGTTGATAGGATATATCATAGGAGGGGTAGTCCTTTTATTAATAGTCATTGCAATTGGAATAGGTTACAGGGGGAGGCATGCTGAAAGAGGCACAAGGGAAGAAAGAGGAATTCTGGAAATGGCGGGCATGTGGGCTTATGGAAAAATTCAAAGGCAGGTAGAAAACAGGGAAAGACAAATGGCTTCGCAAGAAGCTGCAGCAGCTTCGCAGGAAGCAGCGCAGGAACCTGCTGCCGGGCAGGAGGCGGCTGCCGAAGGGGATAAAGCTCCAGTCGAAGCCGTAAAAGCTGTAGAGCAAGGTGCAATTGCTGCACAGCATGAAGAAAAGGCGGAATTGGCAACAAGTGCCATCGAAGCCAGAATAATAGGTATAATGGCTGCAGTAAAAGCCCTGACACAGGCAAACATTCAGATCAGCTTATTCAAAAAAAGAAGTGTGCCTGCCCAGGAATATGAAATAAGCGTTTTCAATGAAGTGATGAACAGAATAAGGAATCTCAGAAACTATGGCCAAATTGACCAACAGATGAGCAACTATCTTAAAAAACTAATGGATAATATCGTTAAAATCTTTAATTTTGAGATAGGGCAGGAAGAGAAAAAAATAGAGTTTATAGGAAATCTCGCTAAAAAAATGGATCAGGCTGCTGAGGTTATGAAAGAAGATATTGGTTACGCAAGAATAGAGCTGAAAAGGATTAACAAAGAGGAAAGAAAGGAAAGAAAGCATTTCAAAAAAGAATTAGCGGATTTAGAGAATGCATTAAAGGCCAAGATTAAAAAATTAAAAAGTCTGAGAAAAAAAGGAGCAGACCCCCAGGTATTGGCCAGCATGCTGGCTGAGATAGATATGCTGTCAAAGCAATTGGAAAGGGCAACATCCCTTAACAGGCAGTTAAAAGCCACTTATGCTTTTATGAAAAAGGAGATAAGGGAAATGAGAAAGCTCTTGAAATATATTTTGGCTAATGAGAAAACTTTGGCAGCAGCTGAAAAAGTACTGGGCAAGAGAAGGGAAGACATAAGGGGAAGAATAGTAAAACTAAAAAGCGCCTTGGCATTGATACAGTCGGCAGAGTCCTTGTTTTCCGAAAGCTCAAGTCATTATGAAATTGCGCTCGCATTGGCTGATGGTGTAAAAAAATATTTTGAAGCGTACAAGTCCATTTTGCAAGACGATCTGTCATTTGATAAGTCTGTAAAGATAATCACGGTAAAGAATTTTGTCATTGCCCAGCAAATGCAGGCTTTCCAGAAGCTTGAGTCAGCGCTAAGGCAGAGCGAGGAAGCTGTGGAAACTGGCATCGAAGCAATAACTCAACTGATGGGAAACATAGTCGGCGAAGCATCCAAAATCAATGTCGATGCAATAATTAAAACATTAAAAAGCGCCGGATTGTACTTAAATTATGAGGCAGATGTCGGCAAATTCATAGAAAATCTGACAAGAACTATAAGGATAAATTCCAGGCAGCTAAATGCCGAGATTGATGGCATAATTAAAGAAGATGAAAGATTGCTCCTTGAAATAGAAGACGAGCAAAAAAGCAGCGCATCAGACATTGGCTCTGCAATGGCAGCAGCCCAGCAGCGCAAACTAGCCATAAACAACAGATTGTATGAGCCAATAAGTGACGACTTCAAAAAACAATTGGCTGAAAGAGACACCAATGCGGCAAAAGCTTATGATGAAGCAATGCGCGCAGAATCTTATGCTGTTGCAGCTTAACTAAACCTGGTCTGTTCTTTTAAATTCAAGATGTAGGTTCTTTAACATCTCCACAATCCTCTGCTTCTCCGCTCCTAATCCTTTCCAGTCCAGCAAAATAAAATCAACTTTTTCTTTTGTTTTTTTAATTGCCTGATTTATTAATTCCTCGTCCAAATACTGCAAAGCATATTTCGGGCAGATATGCGACAGTGCAATGCCAGTTCTTAAAGCAATCTTGTTGAAATTTGAGCAATAATGCGGCCCGCCTATTCCTATTGCAATTTTATAATTCTTGTTTTCGTTTTTAATCACGTTCATTATTGTCTTTGCAATTATTTCTCCATTTTTCTTATCATTCCATTCTTTCTCGGTGCTTCCTATTTCGACAAAAACAGCAGGCTTCTCAACATAAGGCCCGTGATGCGTTGCTTCCAAGGTTATCTCATAGCCTGAGTTTTTTGCATTTTCATTCAGTTCAATAAACATATTCTTCAATAAAACTGCAGAAGACGGGCATAATATTTTTTCTTTCCCGCCTAATCTTGCTTCATTCCAGTTTCCTATTGCGTGAACTGCGAAGCTTGGAGTATTCTCCTTGCTTCTGTGCTTTGAGGCAAAAATAAGAATATCAGCATCAATCCTCTTGTCAATATTTTCAGAATATACTAATTCTTCATTAGTTAAATATAATTTTATATTTTTGTTCTGATAAACCCCGTTGCCGTCAAATTTCTCGCTTATTTTTTCAAAATCAGAAAATTCAATCAGATTGTTCCTTATGTTGGTTCCTGCCGGATCCTTGGAGGATGTGATGATTGCGAAGTCTGTCATCATAAAGAAAAATGCGGTAAGTTATATATCCTTTTCGATAAGTATTTAAATAAGTAATAAAATAAGTATATACTCTAGTTTAAAAATCAGGTTAACCATAAATTTATAAATAAGTATTTTAGTATGTAAAAAAATAAGTAAAATGGCAGAATTCAAGCGAAAATTGTACAAAAGAGGCTCCAGCTTTGAAACGACTGTTCCTATGCCTATACTAATGTTTCTTGACATAAAGAAAAAGCACAATGTAGTTTTCAGCTATGATGAAGAGGCGAATAAATGGTATATCAAGTTTGAGGAAATAAAATAATTTGAAAATGAGGTGGGCTAAATGAACAGAAGATTTGAGGATGTGGTGGATGTTTTGGACTACAATGAGCTTATGCGCTTCAAGAGCGATCTGGACTCGGGAGCGATAGCCATAAAAAAGCTGTTGGAGGAAAAAATAAAAAAAAGACGCAAAGAGCACGAAAAAATATGCGCAACATGCTCGAACACTTTGAATTTCTACAGGCCAAGCAACTACACATTGATTTTCGGACCTGACGACTTCAAGAAGAAGGCAAGCTTCTGCGGATTAGACTGCCTGGAATATTTTATAATAAAGCTGAAGGAATTAAAAGAGCCCAAGGAAGATAATGTAAGCAACACGGCAGCTTTCTGATGATATGCACAACAAATCGATTGAGCAGGTACTGAAAGAGCTAAACGTTTCCGATAGGGGACTGGCTCAGAAAGAGGCGGAAGAGCGCTTAAAGCAGTACGGCCCAAATGAGATAAAAGAAGGGAAAAAAATTTCTCCGTGGCAGATTTTCCTTAACCAGTTCAAAAGCATAGTAATATGGATACTGGTTGCAGCAATAATAATCTCCGCATTTCTTAAGGAGTATATTGACGCGATAGTTGTGCTCGTCATAATCATACTGATAGCCGTCCTTGGATTTGTGCAGGAATACCGGGCAGAAAGGGCGATAGAAGCCCTGAAAAAACTAGCTTCGTTGAAAGCAACTGTCCTCAGGGACGGGCAAAAAAAAGATATTGACTCAAAGGAATTAGTTCCGGGAGATATCATAATTCTTGAAACAGGAGACAAGGTTCCGGCAGACGCAAGGATGATCGAGGTCTTCAACCTGCAGACCCAGGAAGCTGCTTTGACAGGAGAGTCTCAGCCTGTTAAAAAACATGCAAGCATCCTGGCAGAAAAGATTCCGATTGCGGACATGAAGAACATGGTTTTCTCCGGAACAATAGTCGTGAGCGGCAGGGCAAAGGCAGTAATCACAGCAGCAGGCATGCAGACAGAAATAGGCAAAATCGCAACAATGATCCAGGAAGTAAAGCCCGAGCCGACTCCTTTGCAGAAAAAGATGGACAATCTTGGAAAATGGCTTGGAAAAATAGTGATAGCAGTAACTATAATAATTTTCGCAGTAGGGCTGCTTTTTCATGAAAAGCCTCCGCTGGAAATGATGAAATTCTCCGCGGCAGTCGCAGTAGCGGCAATTCCGGAGGCTCTTGCCGGAATTGTCACAATCGCGCTGTCAATAGGCACAAAAAGAATGCTCAAAAGGAATGCCCTTGTAAGAAATCTCCCAAGCGTTGAAACTCTTGGCTCTACAACAGTTATCTGCACCGACAAGACTGGGACACTGACTGCAAACGAGATGACTGTAAGGAAGATTTTTGCCAACGGAAAAATAATTAGCGTTACAGGAGTAGGCTACGAAACAAAAGGCCAGTTCTTATACAAAAACAAGCCGGCAGGCATTGATGACCTGGAGCTTCTTCTGAGAATAGGGGCGCTAAACAACAACGCGGAACTTAAAGGCGGCAATTTAATAGGCGATCCTACAGAGGGTGCCTTGATTATGAGCGCGGCAAAGGCCGGATTGATAAAGGAAGACCTGGAAATAGAATTCTCAAGAACTGATGAGATTGAATTCACATCTGAAAGGAAGATGATGACAACAATACACAAGCACCATGGCGAAAATCTGTCCTATGTCAAGGGCGCCCCTGAAGTGATTTTGAAATCATGCAGCTATATCCACATAAACGGCAAGGCAAAAAAGCTTACAGAGGACATGAAAAAGGAGATTTTGGAAGTCAATAAGGAATTTGCCGACGAAGCGTTAAGGGTTCTTGGATTTGCATACAAATCTATTGTTACAGACAAAAATCCCGAAAAAGGGCTGATTTTCGCTGGCTTGCAGGCAATGATTGATCCTCCGAGAGATGAAATCAAGATTGCCATTGAAAAATGCAAAAAGGCAGGCATAAAAGTAATCATGATCACCGGCGACCACGAGAATACTGCAAAGGCAGTTGCAAAAGAAATTGGGCTGACTGGAAAGGCCGTAACAGGGCAGCAGTTGGATGAAATAAAAAATCTCGAAGAATGGGTTGAAGATATTTCTGTCTTTGCAAGAGTCAATCCGGAGCACAAGATAAAGATTGTTGACGCGCTTAAGAAAAAAGGCCATGTTGTTGCAATGACAGGCGACGGCGTAAATGACGCACCTGCGCTGAAAAGGGCAGACATAGGGATAGCAATGGGAATTACAGGAACTGATGTCAGCAAGGAAGCATCATCGATGATTTTGCTTGACGATAATTTTGCCTCTATTGTGAATGCTGTAGAAGAAGGCCGTGGAGTTTATGACAACATAAGAAAATACATCGGATTTTTACTGTCCGGCAATATAGGAGAAGTATTGATTGTCTTTTTGGGCATTATTTTCGGGCTTCCTTTGACTCTGACAGCAACCCAGATTTTGCTGATTAACCTTGTGACAGACGGCTTGCCTGCTTTGGCGTTAAGCGCCGATCCATTCGAGCCGAATGCAATGTCGCGAAAGCCAAGGAGACAAAACGAGCCTATATTCAAGGGATTAAATCCGTTTTTGATATACTACCCTATAGCCCAGGTTACAGTTTCGCTTTCAATGTTCATCTATATTTTCTTCACAGAAGGGAATGTTGCGAAAGCCCAGACAGCGGCATTTGTCACAATAGGAATGTTTGAATTGTACCAGTCCATAGCATCAAGGTCAACGATATATCCGGTATGGAAAGTAGGCCCTTTCAAAAACAAGCTTTTGCTGCTGGCTTTCTTAAGCTCGTTTGTTTTCATAACAGCAGCCATATTCATTCCTTCATTTGGGAAGCACCTTGACATGGTCCCATTGCCAGTAAGCCTGTTCATGTTCATTGTTGCGATTTCAAGCTTGGGCGCCATAATAATTGAGATATCAAAATATTTTAAGACAAGGAATGAAGTGGTTGAAGCGTAATTCTTATCAACATTTATAAACTGAAAATCTATTCTGCTGCCTATGGACAACTTCAAGCAGGCATGTGATGAAATACTGGAAGAACTAAAAACAAAAGACGTCAAAACCCAGCATCAGCTAAACCGGATTAAATTAAAAATACTGAATAAGCATAAGTCTAACGGCAGAATTAATCAGATTCCAAAAAACGCAGACATCTACTTTGCAGGCTCCGAGGAAGACCGGAAAAGGTTCAGGGAATTGCTGTCATTGAAGCCTGTAAGGACGATAAGCGGAGTTGCGCCAATAGCACTGATGTCAGAGCCTTATCCCTGCCCGCATACGATGAAAGGCATCGGCCCATGCACTTACTGCCCCGGAGGCCCTGGCTCGCCATTTGGGGATGTGCCTCAAAGCTACACCGGAAAAGAGCCGTCAACAAGGCGCTCTATAAGGAACAATTACGATCCTTACCTTATTGTTTTCAACAGGCTGGAGCACTACGTTGCAATGGGCAGGGTTCCTGACAAGGCAGAGCTCATAATCCAGGGAGGCACATTCACTTTTTTCCCGAGATTATACCAGGAATATTTTGTCAAATACTCAATCAAGGCAATGAATGACTTCTCAAGGCTGTTTTTTGACAAAAACGGAAATATTGAAATGGTTAAATTCAAGAAATTCTTTGAACTGCCTAGAGTGATTGCCAAGGAGGATAACCGGACTGCCAGAATACAGCAAAAACTGATGCATATCAAGCACATGGATTTAAGCGATGAAAAGATTAAATCCGATGCAGATAAACTGTTTTTTGGCGGGAAATCTAATAATGTTTATATTAATGAAAAATTGAATAATGCGCCAGGAGAGATGCAAAAACATGAGCAAAATGAAACAACTGTTTCTGCGCAAAACGCATCACTAAACATTATTGAAATTCAAAATAATGAAACTGCAAACACAAAAGCAATAAAAAATGTTCAAAACAAAATAAAAGCAGAAAATATAACTCAGTTATCATTAAAACAGATTCAAAAAGAAAATGAAACATCTTTAATCAGATGCGTGGGATTGACTATAGAAACTAAGAGTGATTTTGGAAAACTATATCACGGCAATCTGATGCTGGAATTGGGGTGCACAAGGGTTGAAATTGGAATCCAGTCAATCTATGATGAGGTTCTTCAGGCCACAAACAGGGGCAACACGGTCCAGGACAACATAGAATCGATAAGAATTTTGAAAGATCTTGGATTCAAGATAAATGCCCATTACATGCCAGGATTGCCATTAACAACAAAAGAAATGGATTTAAGAGGCCTGAAAGAGCTGTTTGAAAACCCTGACTATAAGCCGGACATGCTTAAAATCTATCCGTGCATGGTGATGGAAGGCACAAAATTATATGATGACTGGAAAGCCGGAAAATTTATTCCATTGTCTACAAAAGAGGCTGCGGAGATGATTGCGGAATTTAAACGATATGTTCCTAGTTATTGCCGTATTCACCGAATACAGAGGGATATTCCTACGTATGTAACTGCAGGCGGAGTTGACAGGACAAACCTAAGGCAATATGTTGAAAAAATCTGTGCGGAAAAAGGAATAAAATGCAGATGCATAAGGTGCAGGGAAGCAGGATTTAATCCGAAAGCGGATATAAACAAAGCAGATATGACCATCACAGAATATGAAGCATCGCATGGGAAAGAGATTTTTATCGCTGCAGAAGACTCCAAAGAAGATGTTTTATTCGGCTATTGCAGGCTGAGATTCCCTTCCCAATTTTTAAGGGAAGAAATAACAAAAGATTCCGCCATCATAAGGGAACTGCATGTTTATTCGGCAGCTGTCCAGATAGGCAAAAAATCAGACAGCAGTTTTCAGCATAGGGGGATAGGCAAAAGCCTTATGGCAAAAGCAGAAGAGATTGCAAAGCAGAATGGGAAAGACAAGATGGTAGTGATTTCCGGAATCGGCGCAAGGGAATACTTCAGGAAACTTGGATATGGATTGGAAGGCACCTATATGACAAAAAATTTGAACTAAAATGGAGCAGGTCCCTTTTCGCAACATTTCTGAAATTGAGTTCAAGCCTAAATTTGTAGAAAGGTACTCAAAATTAACAGATTGGGAAGAGTTCAGGCAGTGCTCCCTGTCATTTCTCAACCGCTCAATAAGGGTTAACACATTAAAAATTCCTGTTAAAGAATTGAAAGAAAGGCTCGAGGATAAATGGACATTAGGCCAGATACCCTGGTGCAAGGAAGGGTTTTGGATAGAGCATGGAAAAAAAGAAAGAAGGGATGTTGGCAACTTGATTGAGCATTCTTTGGGATATTTCTATCTGCAGGAAGCTGCATCGATGATTCCGCCGATTGTCCTGGAGCCGAAGCCCCATGAAGCTGTATTGGACATGGCTGCTTCTCCTGGAAGCAAGACTACCCAGATAGCCCAGTACATGGAAAACAAGGGAATTTTGATTTCAAATGATTACACAATAGACAGGATGAAGCCTTTGTCAATAAACCTGCAAAGATGCGGTGTTACAAATGCAATAATCACCTTGATGGAAGGTCAATGGTTCAGGAAATCCGGGATTGAATTTGACAGGATACTGGTAGATGCTCCATGCTCGGGGACTGGAACCATAAGAAAAAGCCTGAAGACATTAAGGATATGGAACCCAGACATGGTAAGGAGGCTGTCAATAACGCAGAAGCAATTGATAGAAACGGGTTTTAATTTGCTGAAGGAAAACGGCACTTTGGTTTATTCAACCTGCTCTTTGGAGCCCGAGGAAAACGAGGAAGTTGTTGATTTTCTGCTGAAAAAATATGATAATTCAAGACTGGAAGAGATAAACTTAAATCTCAAAAGAAGCTCTGCAATACTTGAATTCGAAGATAAAAAATATTCTGATGAATTGAACAAGTGCCTCAGAATCTGGCCTCAGGACAATGATACTGAAGGGTTTTTCGTCGCAAAACTCCGAAAAATATAGTCCTCTTAAATTTATTTCTTGAACACGATAATTATTTATAATGGTGCAGCTAATATGTTTTATGACGTGGGTTTTTGAAATTGAAGACAAAACTGGAAGGAAAATTCACCTATCAGATGAAAGATGGAAGCATCTCAACCAAGAGCATCCTGAAGTTGCCCCTTACCTTGAAGATATAAAAGAGACACTAAAAACTCCTCTTAAAATTACCGCTTATGAGTATGACGAGAATGTCAAATACTATTACAAGTATTTCAAGGAAAGAGAAGTGGCAAAATACCTGCTCGTAATCGTTAAGTATTTAAACAACCATGGCTTTATAGTCACTGCTTACTTCGTGAAAAACATAAAATGAAAGGACCAATGCGAGTTTATTATGACGAGGAAGGGGATTTTTTGGAAATCTCAGTAGGAAAACCTACAAAAGGTTATGCTTCTGAGGTAAAGCCGGGGGTATTCCTTAGAATAGATGAAAAATCAGAAGAAGTGAAAAGTGTCGGCATTCTTGGCTTTAAAAAACGAGCTAAAGACCTTCAGGACATTAAACTTGATATTCCGGTTGAGGTTAATTTTTCAACACTTTCTAGTTCTTAAATTGATATTAAAATTAAAACAAATCAATAAGCTTGTTCCTATTTTGAGCCATTTCTTACTCCTGTCATTAGTTTATTGAAAATTTTATCATAAAATTCCTTATACTTTTTTAAAAATGAGCTATCCAATAAACTCTCCTTAATATTTTTAGCAGTTCCATAGCCAAAATAATCATCAATTTCAGCATTTATTGTCTCTAGGCTTATCTTCTGATTTTCCATGAATAATTTAATTGCAACCAAATTTCTTGTCGATTTATACTTTTCACCGCCTGTCAAAAAATCAAAATTCCCTATCAATAACTTGCTTTTTAATAAGTGCAAGTCCAATAGCTTGTAATTTATCTCTCTTTTGATTTTAAATATAACTCTTTCTTTAGAAACAAATTTGCTCAGCATCATCTGAAACAAAGGGTCAGTGCTTAAACCCTTAAGAAGAGACTTAAAATTCATTGCTATTATATGCAGTTTAATCCCGAACTCTCTCTCAAAACGGCTTTCAGTATTTTCTATGCTGATTTTACTGTCCGAGATTAATAAAACATCAATATCCTTAAAATCAAAGCCTTTTTCCAGAAAAGAGCCGGTTATTATAACATTGTCGAAATCCTCAAAGTAATTTAGAATTTCAGCAATGATTTCATTTTTTATTGGCTCAATGTTTCTTACCTTATAATAATAGGGCTTCGGCTTTGCCTTTTCCAGCACGGGCTTTATCAATACAGTTGCCCCTACCTCAAAACCCGGCATTCTCTCTTTTGATATGTAAATCTGGTCCATTCTTGTCCCTTTGCTTATCCTGCCTATCAGTTCTACCATATTACGTAAAAATACGTAATAATATTTAAAGGTTGCGGTTCGTAGATTTTAATTGGTAAGAAATCAGGCTGCAGGACAATGATAAGGGGGATTTTTCGTCGCAAAACTCCGAAAAATATAGTCCTCCCGCCCACCCGACTCCAATTTTTTGTGCGAAGGTAAGAAAGAATAAAACTAATTTTTAGTGATTAATTCTTTGTAAAGAAATTTCGAGATGAGAAAGCAAAGCTTCAGCTCTTCGCTCAGTATCTTGAATTCTACTACGCGATTCGGCTCTAATTCTCTGAAAGCTTTTGAGTTTAGCCTTGAGAATTGCTTGCCTTTCCTTGCTCATATCAACAACACGACCATATCTCTGAAACGCAGTACCACGAGCTGAAAGATATTCTCCATCGCTTGTGCGATAGTATATTTCTCTTTCTGTACCAGTTGAACGTCTTGCATGAGTGTGTTGTCTAAACTCACTCTCAGAAACTACCACCGCGTATTCAGGATTACGCTCTGGAAGTGCATCAATGATTGGCACAGCATCATATATGATAATGTCTCCAATTTTTAAAGTGTCTAAACTAATCATTTTAACCAATATAATAAGAATTAATTTATAAATTTATCTAAGCCCTTCCTTTTGCAGCCTTGCCGTTGCCGTTCATCTGCAGTTCTTTTATCTTGTTTCTTAAAAAGTCTATTGTCTTTGCATTGTCCTGGTGGTTCAGGATATTGCCGCACTCGGGGCACCTGTATTCCAGGTCAACTGCCCTCTCAAACCCTACCCTGACGCAGGCATTCGGGCATAGGTAAAAGTTGCCAAGGTTGGCTTCCTCTTCCCTCAGCCTGACAGTGTACTTAGCCAGCTTCTCTTTGGTTGTCTTATCAAGCAGCTCTTTCACTTTCTTCTTGTTGAAAGTCCAGTAGCTTATATACCACCCTTTCTGCCTGTCTTTCTTCCTGTAATAACTCACAAGATTATGGTTGTAAAGCCTGTAAAGGATGTTCCTTACATCATGGATGTCCCTGTCAACCTTCTCAGCTATCTTGAAATCAGAAATATTCTTCTTGTCTTTTAGGTACTCTATGATTTTTATAGAGTCTTCGCCTATCACTTCTTTTACAGTATCATTGACTTTTGTGTTTGTAATCTTCATTTTTATCGCTAAATCCCCCGATTTTAAGGCAGATATGAAAGAAAAGAGGTTTTGAAAAACTCATATTGCCCGGCCTTAAAAGCTAGGATAATATGAATATCTGTACCCCTCACTTATATACTGTCCCTTCCACCCCTCTTAAAGCTAATATCGACTGATATTAGGTTATATGAAGCAATAGATAAAGAACGCTATTGCAAACCTTAAGAGAGCTTGTCATATATAAAGGTTATTGTTTTAGAATAGGTATGTTTTAAAGTATATTTTGTATATGATATATAGTATACACATCTCTCGGTTGATTAGAGTTAAATACAACTGGCTAGCTACTTCCAAAGGGAGAATTTTTTTGTCAATTCAGAGACCAAATTCCAATCACCAAAAATAGCAATTCCATAATATTCCAAATCTGCTTCTTTTGTCTGTTTGCTCCTTTCTATTTGCTCTTGATATGTCCCAATAGTCATTGTGTTTGTAAAATCAACAAATTTGATGTTATTATGTATAAGCGCCTATCTTAATTGCCTTAACTGACTGGAATTTCTTGCTTTAAGAACCATAAATGGAATCTCGGAGATATTTGGGTGGCTGTTATCATCCGCATCAGCGTAGTTGGTTAATCTTAACTCTTCTTGTTTCCCTATACTTGCTCCAAGACCAACTACCATGTGAGCGAGAGTATTCATAGCTACACCTACTTCAATTTTTTCATTCAATACGGCCACAAGTTTATTTGAAAAGTCCCCCATATAATTTTGATAGGGATATATTATTTATAAAATTAACGCTCGCCCGCCAACTTGCGTTGCATCAACATCAAATTTTTAAATAAGCTAGTTTTACCTATATTATGCCCAAGGAAAAAAGCTGCGGCGCAATTGTATTCAAAAAGCAGAAGGATGGAGTAAAGTACCTTCTTCTTCATTATGGCGCAGGGCACTGGGATTTCCCGAAAGGCAGGCAGGAAAAGAACGAAAAAGATGAACAGACTGCTTTAAGGGAGATAAAGGAAGAAACAGGCATTGAAGGCATTGAATTTGCAGATGGATTCAGGGAAGCAATAAGCTACTTCTACAAGCAGGGCGGAGAAACTGTGTTTAAGGAAGTGATATTTTTTCTTGCGCAATCAGCAACAGACGAAGTCAAACTGTCATCAGAGCACATTGGGTACGCATGGCTGGGCTATGAAAACGCTTACAAGAAATTGACGTTCAACAATGCAAAGGAATTATTGAGATCTTGTACAAGACAAATGTTTAAATATAGCTAAGCAAAGAATTCTCAAATGCCAGTTCATAATCCCGGATTGCACCATTTCCACAGAAGAAAAAGGATTTATCTGAAGCACGAGCCTTATCCCCATCCTGACAAGTGGAAAAGGCTGATGGACAAATTGATTTATGCTGTTGTGTTTATTGGCCCTATAATGACTATACCCCAAGTTACAAAAATTTGGCTTGAAAAAAATGCTGGCGGCATTTCAATAATCGCGTGGCTGACTTTTGCAATAATAAACGTTTTTTGGGTAATTTATGGCGTGATGCACAAGGAAAAGCCCATAATCTTTTCTTCATCAATGCTGTTTGTGCTTAACCTGCTTGTAGTGATTGGCGCATTAGTTTATATGTAACTTATAACATATAAATTTAAATATAAATAAAATAAAATCTCTTCCTATGAAAAACCTTGAGGTTGCAGAGCTTCTTAATGAAATCGCTGACTATCTGGAATTCCAGAATGAGCCTTTCAAGATAAGGGCTTACAGGAAGGCAGCCTTGGTGATAGAAGGCCTTTCTGAAGACATAATGCAGGTGTGGAAAGAAGGCAGGCTTGAAGAATTGCCTGGAATTGGAGAGGGCATAGCAAAGAAAATTGATGATTTCCTGAAGAATGGCCAATCGAAATATCTTGGCCAGTTGAAGAAGTCAACTCCTGTAAATGTAGAAGAGCTTGGCTCAATTGCAGGAGTAGGCCCGAAAACCATAACGAAGCTTTACAGTCATCTGAAAGTCAAAAGCATGGCTGACCTTGAAAGAGCGGCAAAGCAGCACAAAATCCAGAAAATAGAAGGATTAGGATCGACAGTCGAGCAAAACATCCTGAAAAGCATAGAGTTTGCCAAAAAAACAAGGCAAAGGATTCCTTTAGGGTTTGCATTGAGCAGCGCAGAGGAAGTAGCCAAAATGCTCAAGTCATGCAGGGACGTGATTAGAGTAAGCATTGCCGGCTCCGCAAGAAGAATGAAGGAAACAATAGGTGATGTTGACATATTAGCCACATCAAAAAGCCCTGAAAAAGTCATTGATTTCTTCGCAAAAATGCCCAATGCTGCCCAGGTGCTGGCAAAAGGCGACACAAAATCATCCATAAGGCTGAAAGAAGGGCTTCAGGTTGATTTAAGGGTAATGAATGATGAGATTTTTGGAGCGGCATTGCTTTATTTCACGGGCAACAAAGAGCACAACATAATTTTAAGAAGAATTGCAATTGAAAAAAACCTGAAATTAAGCGAATACGGATTGTTTGACAAGAAGACAAACAAGTTAATGGCTGGAAGGACAGAAGAAGAAGTCTATAAAAAATTAGGCATGGATTATGTTGAGCCTGAGATGCGCGAAGACGAGGGCGAGATTGAGCTGGCGCAGCACCATATGCTGCCTAAAATTATCGGCTACAATGACTTGAAAGGCGATTTGCAGATGCATACAAAATGGAGCGACGGCTCAAACACAGTTGAGGAAATGGCTTTGGCTGCCAAAAAGCTGGGGCATGAATATATCTGCATAACAGACCATACAGGAAGGCTGGCCATTGCAAATGCCTTGGACGAAAAAAGAATAATCAAGCAGAGAAAGGAAATTGAAAAAGTGAATAAAAAAGTAAGAGGAATAACTATCCTGCAGGGCACAGAAGTCAACATAAATAATGATGGGACTTTGGACATGGAAGACAAAATTTTGAAAAAATTGGATGTTGTTATTGGCGCAGTGCATTCAGGATTCAAAAATCCAAAAGACAAGATGACCAAAAGAATAATAAAAGCGATGGAAAAAGGGAATGTTGACATTATCGCGCATCCAACTGGAAGATTGATAACAAAAAGAGAAGCTTATGAAATTGAATTGGATGCGGTCCTGGACGCTGCAAAGAAAACAGGAACTGTCTTGGAAATAAATTCCTATCCTGAAAGGATGGACTTAAGGGACAGCCATGTAAGGGCTGCGGTCAAGGCAGGTGTTAAGCTGGCAATAAGCACAGATGCGCATAACACTGACCAGCTGCATTTCATTAAACTGGGCATTGGAACTGCAAGAAGAGGCTGGGCAA